>NZ_JBEYUS010000006.1:0-169160 GCF_040643635.1 Saccharopolyspora sp. NPDC047091 | reverse complement strand
GGTCGTCCTGCGGAGCCCCGCGCCCTCGCATCGATGAGTGAACGGACCGTTCGTCCGATCTAGCTGGACGAACGGTCCGCTCACTCCGGAAAGAGGCTCGCGTACGACCGGTTGGCAGGGGCGTATCGACCTCGGTGAACGGACCGTTCGTCCCATCGGACTGGACGAACGGTCCGCTCACTCGGGGAAGCGGGGGCGAGACGGGTGGTCAGGCGCGGCCGGGCTTGTCCCAGGTGAGCGCGTAGCGCCACAGCAGCAACCGGCGGTACTGGACGCCGGGCAGCAGCCGCTGCGCGCCTTGGCGCACCTCGTCCCAGGTCATGGCCGGATCCTTCACCGGAGCCTCCGGCGGCTCGGCGACCCCGCCGTGCCTGCGGGCGAGGAAGCGGTGCACCGGGATCGCCGCGATGTCCCTGGCCCAGTCCAGCGGTGTGTGGTGCCGTGCCAAGCCGACGAGCACCAGTCGGCCACCGGGTGCCAGCATCCGGCCCATCGCGTTCAGCGTGGAGTCGAAATCCATGTGGTGCAGGGCGGCGACACTGCTGATGAAACCGTAGGAACCGTCCCGCGCCTTCGCCGCGAAGTCGACGAAATCGGAGTCCACATAGGACACGTTGTCGTACTCGGCGCTGGCGCGGCGGGCTTGGCGGATCATCGTGCGGGAGCGGTCGATGCCGGTCGCGCGCTTCGCCCTCGACGCCAACGCGCGTACCAGCGTTCCGTCGCCGCACCCGACGTCGAGCGCCGCGTCGCAACCTTCGGGCACCGAGTCGAGAACGAGCGGGTGGTAGTGCGCGTTGTGGTTCCACTGCTCCGACACCGGATCACCCTAACGACCTGCACGGCGGCTTCGGCCGGGTCGTGGTGGGCGTCGGAAGGGCTTGCGGCGGGTGCTCGTGCTCGGCGTTCAGCGCAGGAATCCCGCGTTGTGGCAACGGATTCGTCGCGGATCGCCCGCCGTTGGTCGGGAGGCTCGACCCGAATCGGCGCGGCCCTGCCGCGGGTCGGAGCCGGCGGGCGGCGTGCAGCCGTAGTGCAAAAGTGATCAGCGGGGCCGGGCCGTTGCCGTCCCGTGACTCCGGCGCCATGTCGGACACCGGCGCGGCCCCGGCACGGCGAGTGAACGGACCATTCGTCTGATCCTGTTGGACGAACGGACCGTTCGCCCGCTCTCCTTGATCGAAGGGTCCGTTGACCCGGTCTCGTTGGACGAGCGGTCCGTTGACTCGGTCTTGTTGGACGAGCGGTCCGTTGACCCGGTCCTGTTGGACGAGCGGTCCGTTGACTCGGTCTTGTTGGACGAGCGGTCCGTTGACTCGGTCTTGTTGGAGGAACGGTCCGTTCACTCGGTCCCGTTGGACGAACGGTCTGCTCACTCCGAACCAGGAGCGGGTGGTGAACGGACCGTTCGTCCGGAACGGCTGGACCGGCGGTCCGTTCACCCCGTGACCCGGTCGGCGGGGGCGGGTGTCGTTCGAGATGGGTGAACGGACCGTTCGTCCGATCTAGCCGGACGAACGGTCCGTTCACTCCGCGGCGAGGGTGGGGCCGGGGGTGGGCAGTGGTGGGAAGAGCGACCACCCACCCCCGGCTTCGGGATCAGCCGGCGGCCGGGCGCACGGCCGCTGTAGCGCTGATCACGTTCTTGAGGGCGGTCTCGACCTCGGCGTAGCCGCGGGTCTTGAGGCCGCAGTCGGGGTTGACCCACAGGCGCTCGGCGGGCACCGCGGCGAGCGCGGCCTTGAGCAGGTCGGTGACCTCACCGGTTTCGGGAACCCGCGGCGAGTGGATGTCGTAGACACCGGGCCCGACGCCGCGGCCGAACCCGACGGCGTTGAGGTCGTCGAGGACCTCCATCCGGGACCGGGCCGCTTCGATGCTGGTCACGTCGGCGTCGAGGTCGACGATGGCGTTGATGACGTCGCCGAACTCCGAGTAGCACAGGTGGGTGTGGATCTGGGTGGATTCGGCGATGCCGGAGGTGGCGAGCCGGAACGAGCGCACCGCCCAGTCCAGGTACTCCTGGTGCTCGGCGGACCGCAGCGGCAGCAGTTCGCGCAGCGCCGGCTCGTCGACCTGGATCACCCGGATGCCCGCGTTCTCCAGGTCCTTGACCTCGTCGCGGATGGCGAGCGCGACCTGCGCGGCGGTGCTGCCGAGCGGCTGGTCGTCGCGCACGAACGACCAGGCGAGGATGGTGACGGGCCCGGTCAGCATGCCCTTGACCGGCTTGTCGGTGAGCTGCTGCGCGTACTTCGCCCACTCCACGGTGATCGGCTGCGGCCGGGACACGTCGCCGTAGAGGATCGGCGGCCGGACGCAGCGCGAACCGTAGGACTGCACCCAGCCGTTGTGGGTGCTGGCGAACCCGTCCAGGTGCTCGGAGAAGTACTGCACCATGTCGTTGCGCTCGGGTTCGCCGTGCACGAGCACGTCGAGCCCGAGGTCTTCCTGCAGCCGGATGACGCGTTCGATCTCGTCGCGCATCCGCTGCTTGTAGGTGGCCTGGTCGATGCTGCCGGTGCGCAGCGCGGCGCGCGCCTTGCGCACGTCGGTGGTCTGCGGGAAGGAGCCGATGGTGGTCGTCGGCAGCGGTGGCAGCCGCAGCGATTTCCGCTGCGCGGCGAGCCGGTTCGCGTAGTCGCCGCGCTGGGCGTGCTCGGGTTTGAGCGAGGTGAGCCGCGCCTGCACCCGGTTGTTGCGCACCCGGTCGGCTCCGGCGCGGTCGGCGATGCGCCGCCGCGCGTCGTCGAGCTGCTCGGCGACGGTGTCGCGGCCCTGGTGCAGCGCGCGGTCGAGGACGACGACCTCGCCGACCTTCTGCGCGGCGAAGGCCAGCCAGGACGCGACCTGCGGGTCGAGGTCGGTTTCGGCGTCGACGTCGTAGGGCACGTGCAGCAGCGAGCAGGAGGTGCTGACGGCGACCTCACCGGCGAGGCCGAGCAGGGTGGCCGCGGTGGTGAGCGCCTTGTCCAGGTCGGTGCGCCAGATGTTGCGCCCGTCGACGAGGCCCGCGACGAGCGTCTTCTCCCGCAGCCCGGGCACCGACGGCAGTTCGTCCACGGTGCGCTTCCCGGCGACGAGGTCCACGCCGACGGCCTCGACGGGGGAGGAGGCCAGCACGTCCAGCGCGTCGCCGAGGTCGCCGAAGTAGGACGCGACGAGGATCTTCGGCCGCTCCGAGAGCTCGCCGAGCCGCTGGTAGGCGGCGCGCAGCGCGTCCAGGTCGGCCTGCGAGCGGTCCGCGGTGAACGCGGGTTCGTCCAGCTGCACCCACTCGACCCCGGCCCGGTGCAGCTCACCGAGCAGTTCGGCGTAGGCGCTGACGAGCTCGTCCACCTTGTCCAGCGGGCGGAACGAGGTGGGCGCGCCGTCCTGCGATTTGGACAGCAGCAGGAACGTCAGCGGCCCGACCAGGACCGGGCGGGTCTTGATGCCCAGCTCGGCGGCCTCGTGGTACTGGTCGACGACGGTCTGGTCGGAGAGCCGGAACTCG
Organism: Saccharopolyspora sp. NPDC047091; assembly: GCF_040643635.1. NCBI lineage: Bacteria > Bacillati > Actinomycetota > Actinomycetes > Pseudonocardiales > Pseudonocardiaceae > Saccharopolyspora > Saccharopolyspora sp. NPDC047091. Next base: position 165,664 of record NZ_JBEYUS010000006.1, on the reverse strand, counting down.
GTGTCCGGCCCGATCTCCGGGACGATGTAGTGGTAGTTGGTGTCGAACCACTTCGTCATCTCCAGCGGTGGCGCGGATTCCACGCCGCGCGCCATCGCGAAGTAGGTGTCGAGCGGGTTCAGCCCCAGTTCCGCGAAGCGGGGCGGGATCGCGCCGAAGGTGACGGCGGCGTCGAGGACCTGGTCGTAGTAGGAAAAGGTGTTTCCCGGCACCGAGTCCAGCCCGGCGTCGCGCAGCGAACGCCACGTGTCGGTGCGCAGCGTGCGCGCGACCTCGCGCAGTTCCGCTTCACCGGTGCGGGACTTCCAGTAGCTCTCCAGTGCCCGCTTCAGTTCCCGGTTCGGTCCGATCCGGGGAAACCCGAGCACGGTGGATCCGATTGTGCTGGTCAACGCTCTCTCCTCGCGAGCTGGACGGCAGTTCTGCGAGGTCGAGCGGGCATGATCCGGGCACACGTCGCCGCACGCGGCGGCTCGTCGTCCAGGGTCTTCCCGCGAGACCTCGCAACAGCGCGCGTCACGAGGACGCGCGCACCGGCGGCAGGTCTTCGGACTCGTGGGCGTTTCCCGGTGGAACCGGGGTCTTCTACTGGCCGTCGCTTCCCGAGCTCGCGCTCAGTGCTGTGACCGGTCGTGACGACCGGTGACGGCGTTCGTTCCCACTCACCGCTGCGGGGCAGTCCCGGATTCGCACCGGGTTCCCTCTTGCCTCGCGCACCTCCGCTTTCGCAGAGCTGTGCGAACCACCAGCACTTCGGAGGCTACTTGCTTCTGGCGGGAAGACAAGGCCTCGCGTTCCGGATCACCCGGGCGCCGCCCCGCCGGAAACTTCTCCGAACCGCGGGCAACCCGCCGCGCGGCGGGACGTCTTACGAACAGGTGAGGGGGCGGGGACGGAGTTTCCTCCGTCCCGGTGCGACGAAACGATCGGGAGGAACCTGCTGTGGGGAAGAACGGAATTCGGGCGGGCGTCGGGATCGGTGCGCTGGCTGCGGCGGCGATGGCGCTGGTGCCGGCGGGGATCGCCGCCGCCGATTCGAGCGAGACGTCCGTTGTGGACTTGAACGGGGACGGAACTCCGGACACCGCGCAGCTTTCCGCCATCGGTGACGGCGCGCAGCAGTCGCTGAAGTTCACTGTGGACGGACGTGTGACCGAGGCGGTGCTGACCGGCGACCCGTCCTTCGGCACGCAGCCGATGCGCGTGCTCGACGTCAACCACGACGGCAAGCAGGAAGTGCTGGTCACCGAGTCCATCGGCGCGAACACCACGTGGTTCAGCGTCTGGGACCTGGGTGCCGACGGCGCGCCGCGCGAGCTGACGACGCAGGACGGCAAGCCGCTGAAGATCACCGAGGGTGGCGGTGTCGGCGCGCGGGTCGGCTACGAGTGCGCGCCCGCGGGCTCGGACGGCCGGGTGCTGATCACTTTGGCCGCCTCCAACGAGAGCCAGACCACCGAGCCGTCGTACGACGGCTCCCGGGTCGCCTTCGACGTGCGCGACGGCGTGGCCACGCCGGTCGACGAGTACGCGTTCACCGGTGTCGGCCAGGACGACGACGTGCTGAAGGTGCAGCCGGAATCCTGCTCCTGAGGGGGAGCCGTCGGGGCCGTCGCGCGGAATCGCGCGGCGGCCCCGACGCGTGCGCGGTGATTCCTCTGTGATCTTCCGGCGTGAATTCCGCCGTGCAGCTGTCGATCAGCTTGCCGTTCGATACCGGCTCTGCAACGCCGATGGCGTCGGTACCACTGTCGACGGAGCGGCCGGTTACCCTGCTTGCTGCAGCTCACGCGAGCGATGTGCGGGCCCTCGTAGCTCAGCTGGAGAGAGCAAAGGACTTCTAATCCTTAGGTCGCAGGTTCGAGTCCTGCCGGGGGCGCTCCGATGCTGGTCACAGCGGTGGGGGACGATCTCGATCAAGATCATCCCCCACTTTACCCTCCCGTCTCGCGCTGCTCGCCCAGGGCCGATGAAGTCGGGTCGGCGGACCGGTCGGAACACGCCGTTCGCGTTGCCGGAATCGGTGCGGGCGCCTCGGATGACGTCCTGGTGCTCGACGACTTTCCCGTCGTCCGGCCAGAACCGGCCCGCGAGCGCGCGCCGGTAGACCGGGTTCCCGGATCAGGTGGGAATGCGTGGCCGCCCTGTCTCGCCCGGCGCCGACGCGCTTGGTGTCCGGCCGCCGCGCAGGTGCGGGAAGCCGCTGAACGCTTCGGGGCGTGCCGGGTCTCGACGTGGTCGGCGACCGCCTTGTCCGGGATGCCACCGAGAATCGTCCGGTGGTGCTCCACGCCGATCTTCTCGTGCTGCTGCCGATCGGACCTCGCGCCGTGCTCCGGTGCCGCCGGATGCGCCGCTGCGCGCGGTGGTTCCTCGTTCGGTTCCGCGCGCGGGTCCGGCCGGGTTCGGAAGTGCTGCGATCGGGTCCGCCGCGCGCGGGATCAGCGTTCGGGCGAGGGCGGGCCGCTTCCCTGAACGCGGTCGAGCCATTCGTCCAGCAGCGCCTTCTCCGGTGCGGTGAGTCGGTCGACGTCGGGCAGGGCCGCGCGGAGGGTGGTGGCCGCGCGCGCGACCGGGTCCGCGGCCGAGGGCCGGTCGGCGGGGTCCGGAACGGTGATCACACCGCGGACCATCTCGAAGGCGCGGTCGGCGAGCGCGTCGGCTTCCGCCGGGTCGGGATCGCTGCCGATCAGGGTGAAGATGGTGCCCCGCCCGGCCGCGTGCATCAGCTGCACCGCCTGCGGTTCGGGGACCGCGAGCCGTCCCGCTTCGGCGATCGCGTGGACGAGGCCGGTCAGGATCCGTTCCGCCTGCTGCTCCGCCTCCGAGGGGGCGCGGCGCCTGCGGGAGCCGTAGAGGGCGCTGTAGACGTCGGGGTTCTCCAGACCGAAGCCGATGTGCAGCCGCCACCCGTTGCGGAGGTCTTCGACCGGGTCGCCGGAGGGGCGCATCGCGGTCTTGCTCGCGAGGTACGTGCTGAGCGCGTGTCCGGCGACCGCGTCCATCAGGTCGTCCTTGTCGCCGAAGAGGCGGTAGATCGCCGGGGCGTGCACGCCCGCCGCGGTCGCGACGGCCCGGGTGCTCACCGCGGCCGGGCCCCCTTCGTCGAGCAGGCGCTTGGCCACTTCGACGATCTTCATCTTGGTGTCGGTCGATCCCACGATCGGCAACGATAGCAGTCCTCCTGCCTGGAAGTATCAGTGATATCAGTGCAGTTGTTCCGCTGAAAATATCGGTGATACCGTTTTCGAAGTAACAACGAAACTGGAGGCAGGGATGAAGACCGCAGGACGCACCGCGCTGATCGTCGGTGGCACGTCGGGCATCGGCCTGGAGTTCGCGCACCAGCTGGCCGCGCTCGGCAACTCCGTCGTGATCACCGGCCGCGATCGGGAGCGGGTCGAGGCGCTGGCCGCCGAGCACGGCTTCGCCGGGGAGGTCGTGGACGTCACCGACGCCGCGTCCATCACCGCGCTGCGCGACCGGGTCGTCGACCGGTTCCCGGAGCTGGACACCGTGCTGATCAGCTCCGGCATCATGGTCCCGGAGCGGCACCTCGAGGCCGACGCGCTCGAAGTCGCCGAGCGGACGATCTCGACCAACCTGCTGGGCACCATCCGCGTGTTCACCGCGTTCCTGCCGCACCTGCGCACCCGGCCCGAAGCGTCGATCATCACCGTCACCTCCGGCCTCGCCTACGTGCCGATGCCGCTGACGCCGACCTACTCGGCGACCAAGGCCGGCGTGCACGCCTTCACCGAGGCGGTGCGGGCACAGCTGCGCGGCACGCCGGTGCAGCTGATCGAGCTGGCGCCGCCGTTGACCAGGACCACGCTGATGGGGCCGGGCACCGACCACGCCGGGGCCATGCCGTTGGGCGAGTTCGTGTCCGAGGCGATCGGCCTGATCCAGGCCGACCCGGACATCCGGCAGGTGCTCGTGGACCGGGTGAAGCCGCAGCGGTTCGCGGCCGTCGACGGCACCTACGACGAGCTGTTCGAGAACCTGGTGGCCCGCCTCTGACCCGGGTGGTCACGTGCGGGCGGTCGTCCCCGCGAGGTGCCGCGGCCACGATGCGGTCCTTGCCGACCTTCATCCGCAGCCGTTGCACGTGGACGTCGACGACCCGGGTGTCGCTGCTCGCCGGGTAGTCCCACGCCTGCTCCAGCAGCCGTCCGCGGGACAGCACCCGGCCCGGATCACCGGTGAACTCCAGCAGCAGGCGCAGTTCGGTCGGTGTCGGCGACAGCAGCCGCCCGCCGCGGCGCACCTCCAGCGAGTCCCGGTCGAGCTCCAGGTCGCCGAACGCGAGCCGGTCGCTCGCGGGCGCGTCCTCGGCGGGCCGCACCGGTTCCCGCCGCCGCAGCGCGGCGCGCAGCCGAGCGACCAGGACCATGGTGTCGAACGGTTCGGTCACGTAGTCGTCGGCTCCCGCCTCCAGGCCCTGCACCACGTCGGCCGCGTCGCCGCGCGCGGTGAGCATCAGGATCGCCACCGAGGACTCCTCGCGGATGCCGCGGCGCAGGCTGATCCCGTCCAGCGGCCACCACCCCGCCTGCCGGGTGACCGGGCCCGCGACCTGGCGACGAGGCGCGAGGGCACCCGAAACCGCAGGTCAGAGTCCGGCGGTTAGGCTCGTTCCGTGGCTTCTGAGACCGTTCCCGGCGCACGCAGCAGGTCCACCACCGTCGGAATCCTGGTCGTCACGGCCGGGATCTTCGCGGCGGTGGTGGCCGCCGCGCTCACCGCGATGTCGGCGGGCGACGCGTACGCGGTGCTGGGGCTGCCCGACCCGGGTGCGGTGACCGCGTTCGGCCTGCCCGCGGTGCGCGTGCTCGCCGAGAGCGGCGCGGTGGTGTGCATCGGCTCGCTGCTGCTGGCCGCGTTCGGCATCCCGGCGAGCCGGTCCGGTCCGCTGCTCGCCGACGGCTACGCGGCGGTGCGGACCGCGGGCTGGGCCGCCGGGGTGTGGTGCGTGGGCGCCGCGCTGCTCGTGCCGTTCACGGCAGCCGACGCCACCGGGCGCCCGATCGGCGCGGTCCTCGACGCCCAGGTGCTGTTCGGGCTCGTCGACGCGCTGGAAGAGGCGAAGGCGTGGCTGCTGACCGCGGGGATCGCGCTGGTGCTGGCCGTCGGCTGCCGCGTGGTGCTGTCCTGGGGCTGGACAGTGGTGCTGTTCGCGGTGTCGCTGCTGGGCATGTTCCCGCTGATCGCCACCGGGCACTCGGCCAGCGGCGGGGCGCACGACATCGCGACGAACAGCCTGCTGTTCCACCTGTTCTCGGCCACGTTGTGGGTCGGCGGGCTGGTGGCGCTGCTGGCGCACCTGGCGCGCAAGGGCGCGCACGCGGGGCTGGTGGCGCGCCGGTTCTCCCGGATCGCGCTGGTCTGCTGGATCGTGATGGCGGCCTCCGGGGTGGTGAACGCCTTCGCCCGGGTGCCGCTGGACCAGCTGCTCAGCACGACCTACGGCGCGTTGGTGCTGGTCAAGGTCGTTCTGCTGGTGGTGCTCGGCGGCATCGGCTACCTGCAGCGGGAGCGGGCGGTGCGCACCGTCGAGCAGGGCGGCGGCGGTCTGCTGCGGATCGGCGCCGTCGAGGTGCTGGTCATGTTCGCGACGATCGGGGTGGCCGTCGCGCTCGGCCGCACCCCGCCGCCCGCCGAGCTGGGGGCGGTGCCGGGCCGGACCGAGCTGCTGATCGGCTATCCGCTGGACGGGCCGCCGACGGCGCTGCGGCTGCTGTTCGACTTCCGCTTCGACCTTGTCTTCGGCACGGCGGCGCTGGTGCTCGCCGGGCTGTACCTGTACGGGGTGCGGGTGCTGCACCGGCGCGGCGACCGGTGGCCGCTGGGGCGCACGATCGCGTGGCTGTGCGGGTGCGCGAGCGTGCTGGTGGCGACCTCCTCGGGCATCGGCCGGTACGCGCCCGCGATGTTCAGCGTCCACATGGGACAGCACATGATCCTGTCGATGCTGGCGCCGGTGCTGCTGGTGCTGGCGGGGCCGACGTCGCTGGCGCTGCGGGTGCTCAAGCCCGCGGCGAAGGGACGGCCGCCGGGGGCCCGGGAGTGGCTGCTGGCGTTCCTGCACTCGCCGGTGACCCGGTGGCTGACGAATCCGTTCGTGGCGCTGGCGCTGTTCACCGGGTCGTTCTGGGCGCTGTACTTCTCCGGCCTGTTCGACGCGGCGCTGCCGCAGCACTGGGCGCACCTGGTGATGAACGCGCACTTCCTGCTGACCGGGTACGTCTTCTACTGGCCGGTGATCGGGATCGATCCGGCGCCGCGGCCGCTGCCGTCGCTGGCGAAGCTGGGCATGGTGTTCGCGTCGATGCCGTTCCACGCGTTCTTCGGGATCACGCTGATGATGTCGAACACCGTGATCGGGTCGGACTTCTACCGCGGGCTGTCGCTGCCGTGGGCGGGGGATCTGCTGGCGGACCAGAACCTGGGCGGTGGGCTGGCGTGGGCGTCGGGGGAGGTGCCGCTGGTGGTGGTGATGCTGGCGCTGCTGATCCAGTGGTCGCGCGCGGACTACCGGGAGGCGCGGCGGCTGGACCGCAAGGCGGCGGTGGACGGGGACGCGGATCTGGCCGCCTACAACGAGATGCTGCGGCGGCTCTCCACCGGGGACACGGCGGGGTCAGGGGCGCAGAACCCGGCTTCTCGGTCCGATGGGTGACCCCCGATAGGGGGTTGAAAGCCGGATTCCGCGGAATCCGTCCACAGCGTCGCGAGTTGTGCACAGATCGTGAATTCGGGGTAGCGCTGGGTGATCGACGCCGCGCATCCTGGTATCGGGCCGAAGGGCGGCCCCGAGTTCCAGGAGGTGCGAGATGTTCGAGACGACCGTGGCCGTGGTCGGGACCGTGCTCACCGAGCCGCGGATCCACACGTTCACCGATGGCGAGCGGGTGGTGTCCTTCCGGCTGGCGGGGAACTCCCGCCGCTACGACCGGAACGCCGAGCGCTGGGTCGACGGTGACCGGCTGATCGTCACCGTCCACTGCAGGCGCCGGGTCGCCGACGGGGTGATCGGCGTGGTGGGCGAGCGCACGCCGCTGGTCGTCACCGGGCGGCTGCGCACCCGCGACTTCGAGGCGGCGTCCGGCAGGCGCACCGCCGTGGAGGTGGAGGCGGCCGCCGTGGGCCTGGATCTGGCGCGGGGCAACCGATTTCCCGGATCCGCCGAGCGCCTCGCCGCCTGGTCCGGCACTGCGGCGACCGGCGCAGGGGTGGATCGGCCGGACGTCGCAGCGGCCCGCGACGGGTGATCTCCGCGCCACCCGCCGGGTCGGTGACCAGCGGTGGAGCCGGTGGCGCGCGGCAACCGACGGTGGTGCACGGGCCGACACGGGACGCAACTACGATTCAGGGCATGGCCGAGTTCATTTACACCATGAAGAAGGTGCGGAAGGCACACGGGGACAAGGTCATCCTCGATGATGCGACCATCCAGTTCTACCCGGGTGCCAAGATCGGCGTCGTTGGCCCGAACGGCGCCGGCAAGTCGACCGTGCTCAAGATCATGGCGGGACTCGAGCAGCCGAACAACGGCGAAGCGTTCCTCTCGCCCGGCTACACCGTCGGCATCATGCAGCAGGAGCCGCCGCTCAACGAGGAGAAGACCGTCCTCGGCAACGTCGAAGAGGGCGTCGGCGAGATCATCGAGAAGCTGCACCGCTTCAACGCGATCGCCGAGCAGCTCGCCACCGACTACACCGACGAGCTGATGGAGGAGATGGGTCGCCTCCAGGAGGAGCTCGACCACGCGGACGCGTGGGAGATCGACTCGCAGCTCGAGCAGGCGATGGACGCGCTGCGCTGCCCGCCGCCGGACGCGGAGGTGAGCCACCTCTCCGGTGGTGAGCGCCGCCGCGTCGCACTGTGCAAGCTGCTGCTGAGCAAGCCCGACCTGCTGCTGCTCGACGAGCCCACGAACCACCTCGACGCCGAGAGCGTGCTGTGGCTGGAGCAGTTCCTCGCGAACTACCCCGGCGCCGTGCTCGCCGTGACGCACGACAGGTACTTCCTGGACAACGTCGCCGGCTGGATCCTGGAGCTCGACCGCGGGCGCACCTACCCGTACGAGGGCAACTACTCCACCTACCTGGAGAAGAAGCAGGAACGCCTCGCCGTGCAGGGCAAGCGCGACCAGAAGCTGCAGAAGCGGCTGAAGGAAGAGCTGGAGTGGGTCCGCTCCAACGCCAAGGCCCGGCAGACCAAGTCCCGCTCCCGCCTGGACCGCTACGAGGAGATGGCGGCCGAGGCGGAGAAGACCCGGAAGCTGGACTTCGAGGAGATCCAGATCCCGCCGGGTCCGCGGCTGGGCAACCAGGTCGTCGAGGTCGAGAACCTCAAGAAGGGCTTCGGCGACAACCTGCTCATCGACGGGCTGTCGTTCGACCTGCCGCGCAACGGCATCGTCGGCGTCATCGGCCCGAACGGCGTCGGCAAGACGACCCTGTTCAAGACCATCGTCGGGCTCGAGCAGCCGGACGCGGGCACCGTCAAGGTCGGCGACACCGTCCGGCTGTCCTACGTCGATCAGAACCGGGCCAGCATCGACCCGAAGAAGAACGTGTGGGAGGTGGTCTCCGACGGTCTCGACTACATCCAGGTCGGCCAGGTCGAGATGCCGTCCCGCGCCTACGTCAGCGCGTTCGGCTTCAAGGGTCCCGACCAGCAGAAGCCCGCGGGCGTGCTCTCCGGCGGTGAGCGCAACCGGCTGAACCTGGCGCTGACCCTCAAGGAGGGCGGCAACCTGATCCTGCTGGACGAACCGACGAACGACCTGGACGTCGAGACCCTGGGCTCGCTGGAGAACGCGCTGGAGCAGTTCCCCGGTTGCGCCGTGGTGATCTCGCACGACAGGTGGTTCCTGGACCGCGTCGCCACGCACATCCTCGCCTGGGAAGGCGACGACGAGAACCCGGCGAAGTGGTACTGGTTCGAGGGCAACTTCGAGGGCTACGAGAAGAACAAGATCGACAGACTGGGGCAGGAAGCCGCCCGTCCGCACAGAGTCACCCACCGGAAGTTGACCCGGGGCTGAACCTGAACGGGGAGGCGTCTTGGCCAGCGTGCACGGAGCTCATCCGGGCGGTGCGCAGGAATTGTTCGAACCCGCTTGGCAGATGCGCTGGCGGGTGCCCGAGCTCGCCCTGATGCTCGGCGACCAGGCGGTCGCGGAGGCCAGACGCATCGGTGACCGCGCGTTGCGGCTCCGTGCCGAGGCGGTGGCGCTGTTCGCGTCCAACCGCCTCGGGCACGGGGTCGCGATCACGCAGCGGGCCATCACCGCGGTCCGGGACGCGGAGCGCGCGGGTGATCACGAGATCGCCGCGGAGTTGCGCGTCGAACTCGCCTGCTGCGCCCGCACCGCGGGCGGGCACGAGGTCGCCCTGCGCGTGCTGCAACCGGTGCTGGAGCGCGAGCGGATCGAACCGTCGCTGCGCGCGCACGCGCTGCTGGAGCTCGCCGCCGCGCTGCCCGGTAAGCAGCGGGAGTCCGAGCGCGCCGAAGCGCTCGACGAGGCCGACCGGCTCTACGCGGCGGCTTCCGAGCTGAACCGGGACACCAGCAGGTTGCTGCTGGCGCGGGTGCGCACCGCGCGCGCCGGGCACCTGCGGCGCAACGGCGACTTCGAACAGGCCGCCCGGGCCGCCGAAGCGGGCCTGGCCCTGCTGGACCGGCTCGGTGATCCCGCCGCGGAGAGCGGGGAGATCCGGGCTCGCCTGGTGCTGGAGCGGGTGCACGCCCTGCTGGACCTCGGGCGCCGCACCGAGGCGGTCGAGGCCGCCTCACCGGTGATCCGCACTCCCGTCCGCGCGGCCGCGGCCGGGCCGTCCGGCTGGCTGCGGCTGGCCCTGGCGACCCGCGTGCACCTGCCCGCCGGTGAGCTGGCAGCCGCGGTGCGGCTGCTCAACGACGCCGCCGCCAACGCGGAGCGGCACAAGCTGGACTGCCTGCTCACCGAATCGCTGAGCATGTCATCGCAGACCCACGAGAAGGCCGAGGAGTTCGTCGAGGCGCTGGCCACGTTGCGCCGCGCCTACGCCGCCGACCGCCGCTGGCGGGCCGCCGTGCACGCGGCCCGCATCCGGCTGCTCGAGGAGTTCCCGGCGCTGGCCACCGGCACCGGTGGCCACCCCGTCCCGGCGGAACCGGTCGGCACGGCGACCACCGCCCTGCCGGAACCACCCGCTGCACCGGAACCGCTCGCGGCGAGCCTGCCCGCGCCGGAGACCGCCGCGCCATCCGTCCCGGCCACCGCCGCGGCCTTCGGCGCCACCGAGACCACCGAGTCCGGCGCCCCGACCCGCGCAGCCGAGTCCGGCACCGCGGCCGCCGCGGCGGAGTTCGGCACCGCGGCCGGCACCGCGGAGTTCGGCACCGCGACCCGCACACCCGAGTTCGGCACCGCGACCGGCGCACCGGAGTCCGGCACCGAGTCCGGCGCCGGTGCCGCCCGTGCCGCCGAATCCGGACGCCGCGCGCACGCGGCCGAACCGGCCGCCGCCGGGGCCCACGACGCGGCCGCGGAAGCGCCGGAGCAGCAGGAGACCGCGGGCCGCCGCCGAGCCGACGGCACCGGTCGCCCGCAGCGCACCACCGGCGCGTTCGCCGCGAGCCCCGGGTTCCCGGATCCGCCCACCGCTGCGGAGCCCCCGGCGGCTCCGGAACCGCCGAGCGACCAGGCCGCGGCCGACCAGGTCCCGGCCGCGCCGACCGGCACCGCGGCCGACCGCATCGCCCCCGAGGACCTGCTCGACGAATACCGGAAGCCGGGCGAGAGCAGCGTGCGCGACGCTGCGCGACGGCTGATGGACACGTTGACCAGCCGCGTCGCCGACGACCGCAGGCCGCACCAGGACCACGCCGAGCAGGGGATCGGCGCCATGCCGGCTCCCCGCGCGCCCGGGCAGGAGACCGCGGGCACCGGTGGCAGGCGCCGCGCGCCCGAACCGGCCGAGCCCGCGGGCGACGAACCCGCCCGCCACGGCGGCGTGGACGTTCCGGTCGGGCGCGTCACCTCCGCACCGTTCGGCGAGGGGTTCCCGGTCTACGACTTCGGTTCTCGCAGCGGACCGGCGGCGCCCGAGCCGGAACCGGAGCCGTTCGGTGCCGCGCTCCCCGCCGAGCCCGGGGACCGGCCGTCCGACGGCGGCCAGTCCGACGACCGGCCCGCGCCGCGCACCCGCGGTTCGCGGCGCCGGGAGGACGTCGTCGACACGCCGCCCACCGAGGTGGCCGCGCCGTGGGATCGCGGCGGCGCCCCGGCGGAGCCGAGCTTCCCGGACGTCACTGCGATCATGCCGGTCATCTCGGTGCCGGACCACGAGCAGCCGTCGACGGCGCAGGTCGGCGCGGTGGAGCACCTCGACGAGGAGCTCCCGGAACCGGATGCCGGGACGCACGAGGAAGGCGGCAGGCGTTCGCGCGGCCGCAGCCTCGCCGAGATCCGGGAGAGCCTCGCCGAGATGCAGCGCGGCCGCGAGGACGGCGCCCGGTCGCGCCGGGCGGCCGCGGAACCCGCCGAGGTCGAGCGGTACGAGGACCCGGTGGTGGCGGAGCCGCCGCGGTCCGGTGCGTCGTGGGCGGACCGCTACCTGGGTGCGTTCCTGGGCGAGCAGCGCGCCGCGGCCGAGGACGACGGCTCCGCCAGCGGCCAGCACGCCGGGTTCGATCCGGCGAGTTCCGAGGGGATCGGGTTCGAGCCCGCCGAGAACAGGCACGCCGGGTTCGAGGACACCGATGCGGGCGATGGCCCGCCGAGCTCCGGTGGCCGCCGCCGCGCCCGGCACGCCGACCCCGACGAGCAGCCCGGCACCACCGCGCCCGCACCGCCGCGCTGGGACGCGGCGCCGTGGGACCGCCCGACGTCCGCGCACGCCGCCGCCGACCCGTTCGGACCACAAGGGACGGTCGAGCCGGGGGACGGGTTGCCGCCGACGCTGGGCATGCTGTCCGAGCCGTCCGGCCGCACCGAGCCGGAGGTCTCCCCGTTCGACACGACCCGTCCCGAGCTCGGCCCGGTGCACGGCACGTCCCCGACCGGTGAGCAGGCGTTCGGTTCGCCCGGCGGTTCCGCCGCCGACCGCCTCGAATCGGCGGCGGAACTGCTGGCCCGGCACCAGGACGGCGGCGCGCAGTCCGCGGAGGAACCGGCCGGGGAGGTCGGCTTGGCGGACCTGCTGGCCGAAGCGCTGCTGGCCTACGAGAACGGCAGGCGCCACGACGACGACGGTCCGGGACGGCACGGCAGGCCCGGCAGCAACGGCCACGCGGTCGGGCTGCCGCACCAGCACGAGGCGGACGCGGAACCCGACGCCCGCCCGCGGCACCGCCGCCCGGCCCAGGACACCTGGACGCCCCGGTACTGATCACCGGACTCCGGAGCGAGGGCGGGCGCGGTGCCCCGCCGCGGCCCGCGCCCGCCGAACCGGCATCCCGCACCACGCGCGGAGCCGGCACCACGCGCCGAGCCCGCACCACGCGCGGAGCCGGCACCACGCGCGGAGCCGGCACCACGCGCCGAGCCCGTGCCGCGCGCCGAGCCGGCACCCGCGCAGCGCCCGCGCGCGTCCCGGCTCCGGTTCCGGGAGCTCCTCGTCGAGGTGCTCCACCGCGCCGACCTGCGCCGTCGACGACTGCTCGTGGTCCGGCACCGAGATGACCCGGCATGATCGCCGTGCCATACGCGGAACCGGCGCCATGCGCAGAGCCGACACCATGCGCGGAGCCGACACCATGCGCGGAGCCGCGCTATGCGCAGCGCCGCGCTATGCGCAGCGCCGGCGCCTTGCGCGGAGCCCGCGCCCGCGCTACGCCGCGGAGCCCGCGCCCGCGCAGAGCCGGCACCATGCGCAGAGCCCGCATCACGCGCAGAGCCGGCGCCACGCGCAGAACCCGCACCCGCACCACGAACCCACGCCCGCTTCCCCACCCCTGCACCACGCACGTCGAATCCGCACCACGCGTCCGAACAACGCACCGAGCGTCCGCACGACGCGGCGCGCATCCGCCCCGCCCGCCCGGTTCCCCGCGTGATCCTCCGCACTCGCGCACCTCCGACGCCCCGCGAGAACACCCCGCGGAACCCCCGGAATCGCCCGGAAACCCGAGCGTCGCGCGAGGTTTCCCGAGCTTGCGGTGCCGCTCCCACCTGATCGGGGCCAGGCCTGGCAGGCTTAGGGTGGAAGCCGTGTTGGCACAACGCGGTGCCGTCAAGCGTGGAGCAGCGAAGATGACCTCGAAACCCCGATCCGCCATCCCCGACGCCGCGACCGGCGGGGCAGCCGTGCTGGAGAACCCGGAGGCCGCGAAGGCCTGGTTGCTCGACCGCGCCGCCGAGTCCGCGGGGGAGCTCGGCGAGTTGCTGCGGACCTACTTCCGGCATGTGCCTGCCGAAGAGCTCGCCGGTGACGAACCCGACGAGCTCGTGGAGGCGCTGCGCTCGCACCACGCGCTCGCCGCCGACCGGGTCGCGGGCCGTCCGCTGGTGCAGGTCGTGAACCCCAGCCTCGACGACGGCGGCTGGCGGAACCAGGCGACCGTGCTGCAGCTGGTCACCGACGACATGCCGTACCTGGTGGACAGCGTGATCGCCGAGCTGACCCGGCACGGCGCCGAGGTGCAGCGGATCATCCACCCGATCGTCGTGGTGCGCCGCGACGCCGCGGGCACGCTGCTGGAGGTCCTGCCGCACGCGGACCCGGGCGCGCCGCCCGCGGACGCGCTCGCCGAGTCGTGGATGCTCGCCGAGGTCGACCGGATCACCGACGGGGACCGGTTGCAGGCGCTGGAGCAGGGCCTGCGCACCGTGCTCGGCGACGTCCGCGAGGTCGTCGAGGACACCGAGCGGATGCTGACCACCGCCCGGTCGCTCGCCGACGAGCTGGAGGCGCACCCGGGGGCGCTGCCCGGCAAGCAGGCCGCGGACAGCGCGGGGTTGCTGCGCTGGCTCGCCGACGGCCACTTCACCTTCCTCGGCTACCGGCACAACGAGCTCGTCGAGCAGGACGGCACGCCCGCGCTGAGCCCGGTGCTGGGGTCCGGTCTCGGCGTGCTGCGCAGCGACACGGTCGCCGCCGAGGACCTGACGACCGGCCCGGATGTGCTCACCAGCACCCGTTCCGGGGAGCCGCTGGTGCTCACCCAGGCCAGCACGCCGTCGACGGTGCACCGCTCGGTGCACCCGTTCTACGTGGGCGTGCTGACCTTCGACGAGAACGGCGCCGTCACCGGGGAGCACCGGTTCATCGGCCTGTTCACCACGACCGCGCTGCACGAGAACGTGCTGGACATCCCGTTCATCGAGCGCCGGGTGCGCGAGGCGATCCACGGCGCGGGCTTCCCGCTGGAGTCGTACTCGGGCCAGCGGATGCTGGAGGAGATCCAGAACTACCCGCGCACCGAGCTGTTCTCCACCGATCTCGACACGCTGCGCGAGACGGTGACGGGCGTGCTGGCGCTGGCCGAGCGCCGCAAGCTGAAGCCGTTCGTGCGCCGCGACCCGTACGGCCGGTTCTTCTCCTGCCTGGTGTACCTGCCGCGGGATCGCTACACGACGCGGTCCCGGCTGGCGATGCAGGAGGTGCTGCTGGAGGAGCTGGGCGGCGCGAGCGTCGAGTACAGCACCCGCGTCGGGGAGTCGGCGCTGGCCCGCGTGCACTTCGTGGTGCACACGAAGCCGGGTGGCGAGGCCCCGGAGCCGGACCTGGCACGCATCCAGGAGCGGCTGTCCGAGGCGATCCACACCTGGGAAGACCAGATGGTCGACGAGGTGGAGATCGCCCCCGCGGACGCCGAGGAGCCGCGCCGGGTGCGCCGTTCGGAGGCCGCCAGCGAAGCCGCCCAGCAGTACGCCGCCTCGTTCCCGGAGGCGTACAAGGAGGACTTCAGCGCGGGCGAGGGCCTGCGCGACCTGCGCAAGCTGGCGTCGCTGTCCGGTGAGCGCGACCTGCGGATGTCGTTCTACACGCCGGAGGACGCCGCCCCGGGCGAGCGCCGCTTCAAGATCTACGTCACCGGTGAGCGGGTGACGCTGTCCCGGGTGCTGCCGGTGCTGCAGAGCATGGGCGTGGAGGTCGTGGACGAGCGCCCGTACGAGGTGGTGCCGGAGAGCGGCGCCGAGTGCTGGATCTACGACTTCGGCCTGCGGCTGGAGAGCGGGCTGCTGGAGACGGAGGGCGCCGAGCGGCTGGACACGCTGCGCGAGCGCTTCGAGGACTCGTTCCGCGCGGCTTGGCTGGGCGACGCCGAGGTGGACCGGTTCAACTCGCTGGTGCTGCGCGCCGGCCTGAGCTGGCGGCAGGCGTCGGTGCTGCGCGCCTACGCGAAGTACCTGCGCCAGACGGGCGTCCCGTACAGCCAGGAGTTCATCGCGGACGTGGTGCTCACGCACCGCGCGACGACGGTGGCGCTGACCAGGCTGTTCGAGGTGCGCTTCGACCCGAAGCTGGCCGAGGACGACCGGGTGTCCCGGCAGGAGGAGCTGCGCACCCAGATCACCCGGCTGATCGACGAGGTGACGAGCCTCAACGCGGACCGCATCCTGCGCAGCTACCTGAGCCTGATCACCGCGACGCTGCGCACCAACTACTACGCCGAAGGGGCGCGGGAGCGCTCCTACCTGGCGATGAAGCTGGAGCCGAAGGAGATCCCGGGCCTGCCGGAGCCGCGGCCGGCCTACGAGATCTTCGTGTACTCCCCGCGGGTGGAGGGCGTGCACCTGCGGTTCGGTTCGGTGGCCCGCGGTGGGCTGCGCTGGTCGGACCGGCAGGAGGACTTCCGCACCGAGATCCTGGGCCTGGTGAAGGCGCAGGCGGTGAAGAACGCGGTGATCGTGCCGGTCGGCGCGAAGGGCGGCTTCGTGGTGAAGCGCCCGCCGCTGCCCACCGGTGACCCGGCGAAGGACCGGGAGGCGACGCTGAACGAGGGCATCGCCTGCTACCGCATGTTCATCTCGGGCCTGCTGGACCTGACCGACAACCTGGTGGGCGGTGAGGTGGCGCCGCCGCAGGACGTGGTGCGCCACGACGGGGACGACACCTACCTGGTGGTGGCCGCGGACAAGGGCACCGCGTCGTTCTCGGACATCGCCAACGACGTGGCGCGCTCGTACGGGTTCTGGCTGGGCGACGCGTTCGCCTCCGGCGGCTCGGTCGGCTACGACCACAAGGCGATGGGGATCACCGCGAAGGGCGCGTGGGAGAGCGTCAAGCGGCACTTCCGCGAGCTGGACCTGGACACCCAGCGGGAGGACTTCACCGTCGTCGGCATCGGCGACATGGGCGGCGACGTGTTCGGCAACGGCATGCTGCTGTCCGAGCACATCCGGCTGGTTGCCGCGTTCAACCACATGCACGTGTTCATCGACCCGGAGCCGGACGCGGCGATCTCCTACGCGGAGCGGCGCAGGTTGTTCGAGCTGCCGCGGTCCACGTGGGACGACTACGACCGCAGCAAGATCAGCGAGGGCGGCGGCGTGTGGTCGCGGTCGCTGAAGTCGATCCCGCTCAACGCGCGGGTCCGCACCGCGCTGGGCATCGACGAGTCGGTGCCGGCGCTGCCGCCCGCCGAGCTGATCAAGGCGATCCTGCAGGCCCCCGCGGACCTGCTGTGGAACGGCGGCATCGGCACCTACGTGAAGGCCGCCACCGAAACCCACGGCGAGGTCGGCGACAAGGCCAACGACGCGGTCCGGGTGGACGGCGGCGACCTGCGGGTGCGGGTGGTCGGCGAGGGCGGCAACCTGGGCCTCACCCAGCGCGGCCGCATCGAGTTCGCCCGCGCGGGCGGCAAGGTCAACACGGATGCGCTGGACAACTCGGCGGGCGTGGACTGCTCGGACCACGAGGTGAACATCAAGGTCCTGCTGGACCACCTGGTCGCCGAGGGCGAGCTGGACGGCGAGCAGCGCAACGAGCTGCTGGCGGAGATGACCGACGAGGTCTCCGAGCTGGTGCTCGCCGACAACTACCGGCAGAACGAGGTGCTGGGCGTCTCCCGCGCGCACGCCGCGCCGATGGTGTCGGTGCACGCCCGGCAGATCACCGCGCTGGAGGAAGGCGGCCTGGACCGCGACCTGGAGGCGCTGCCGAGCAAGAAGGAGCTGCGCGACCGGGAGAAGAGCGGCACCGGCCTGACCTCGCCGGAGCTGGCGACGCTGCTGGCGCACGTGAAGCTCTCGCTGAAGGAGCAGGTGCTGGCCAGCGACCTGCCGGACGCGGACGCGTTCAGCGGGCGGCTGCCGGACTACTTCCCGAAGCCGCTGCGGGAGCGCTACGCCGACGCGATCCCGGCGCACCCGCTGCGCCGCGAGATCACCTCGACGCTGCTGGTCAACGAGGTCGTCGACGGCGCGGGCGTGTCCTACGCCTACCGGCTGTCCGAGGAGATCGCGGCGAGCGCCACCGACGCGGTGCGCGCCTACGCGGTCGTCACCAGCGTGTACGACCTGCCGGAGCTGTGGCGGCGGATCGACGAGCTGGACAACGTGGTGGCCAGCCGCGTCGCCGACGAGATGGTGCTGGCCAGCCGCAGGCTGCTGGACCGCGCGGCCCGCTGGCTGCTGTCGAACCGGCCGCAGCCGCTGGCGATCGGCGCGGAGATCAGCCGGTTCCGGCCGGTGGTGTCCGAGCTGTCCGCCAGCGTGCCCGGGCTGCTGCACGGGCAGGCGGCCGTCGCCGCCGAGGAGAAGAAGCAGCGGCTCGTCGCCGAAGGCGTCCCGGCGGACCTGGCGGAGCGGATCGGTGCCCTGCTGGACACCTACGCGCTGCTGGACATCACCGAGATCGCCGAGCTGGCCGAGCGGGACAACGGCGTCAGCGCCGAGCGCAGCCCGATGGAGAGCGCGGAGCTGTACTACACGCTGTCCGAGCACCTCGACATGGAGCGGCTGCTGGTCGCCGTCAACGGGCTCGAACGCGGCAACCGCTGGCACTCGCTGGCGCGGCTGGCGCTGCGCGACGACATGTACGCCTCGCTGCGGGCGTTGACGATCGACGTGCTCAGCACCAGCGACCCGGAGGAATCGGCCGCGGACAAGATCGCCCAGTGGGAGGCCACCAACGCCTCCCGCATCGAGCGGGCGCGGACCTCGCTGGAGGCCATCAAGCGGTCCGGCGGTCTGGACCTGGCGACGCTGTCGGTGGCGACCCGGCAGCTGCGCAGCATGGTCCGCTGACCGGAGCTCCCGGTCCGGTCGGCCTTGGCGGGACGATCGGACCGGGTGCCTCGGGGGACGGGTCGCGGCGGCCCGTCCCCTCCTCGTGCCGGGGGACCGGCCGGGGAGCACGACGAGCCGGGGGTGTCCCCGGCCGACACCACGGGAAGGACACCGACGAGTGGGTGCGTTCGTAGCCGATGTTCCGCTGCGCTGGTCCGACATGGACGCGTTCGGGCACGTCAACCACGCCAGAACGGTGACCCTGCTGGAAGAGGCCCGGGTGGAGCTGCTGTTCACCGAGGCGGGCAGGCGGGGGCTGCTGGGCATGGCGGAGGGCATGGTGGTCGCGCGCCTCGCCGTCGACTACCGGGT
This sequence comes from Saccharopolyspora sp. NPDC047091, assembly GCF_040643635.1. Classification (NCBI taxonomy): domain Bacteria; kingdom Bacillati; phylum Actinomycetota; class Actinomycetes; order Pseudonocardiales; family Pseudonocardiaceae; genus Saccharopolyspora; species Saccharopolyspora sp. NPDC047091. The sequence goes on along the minus strand of NZ_JBEYUS010000006.1, from coordinate 147,117 downwards.
CCCGGTGTCGCACTCGGCGGGCACCCTGCAGGTGCGGATGTCGGTGCGGGACCTCAAATCCGCGTCGTTCGTGCTCGACTACTCGGCGTCGACGAGCGGTTCGCCCGCGGTCGCGACCGCCGAGACGCTGATGGTGCCCTACGACCTGCAGGCCGGGCGGCCGCGCAGGCTCAGCGCCGACGAACGCGCCTTCCTCGCCGAGTGGCAGCCGGCGCTGGCGGAAGCGGGCGACCGTGCCTGAGCTGCGGATGCCCGACCAGGTGGAGCGCGAGGACCTCGGCGCGTTCGTGGCCCGCTCGGTGCGCCTCGACGGTCAGTCGGTGATCCGGCTGCGCAACCGCGGCACCACCGGCCGCATCGACGTGTGGGGCGCGACCCCGTTCGACGCGCTGTGCACCCGTTCCGTCGAAGGCGAGGTGGAACCCGCCGACGTCACCGTGTCCGGCAACGAACTGCTGGCCTCGTTGACCGTCGCGGGCGGGCCGAAGATGGACCCGGGGCCGCCGCGGGACCTGCTGTGGCGCTCCGAACTGCCGCCGCCCGAGGGGTGGCGGCGGGTGGACGACCTGCCCGCGAAGCTCGTCGGCGAGGTCGCCGACCGCGGCATCGCGATGGCCAAGGAGAACGTCGGGCCGAAGGGCACCCCGCCCGCTTCGCTGCTGGACCAGGAGGTGTTCACGGTCAGCGGCTCCGGGCTGGACGTGAAGATCCCGCTGCGCTGCCTGTTCGTGCTCTCCGGCATGGGGTTCCTCGTCTCGGAGCCCGCGGAGTCGGAGATCGTGCGGGTCAGCGCCACCGACTCGTGGTTGCGCATGGACTCCCGCTACGGCGCAGTGGTACGCCGACGGCATGCGCTGCTGTCCTTGTTGATGTGAGCCGCTCGTTCTGCTCTGGGGTGGGGTGGCGGAACCTCGGCTGCTTCCTCGCTGCGGGATCGATTTCCGACACATGAGAAATCGCTGTCCTCGCGAGGAAGCAGCTGAGAACCCGCGGCGGTGGATGGTCGGCTGCTCAGCGGCTTCGCCGCTGACAGGAAGGACGAGGGCGCGTCCTCTCGTGTTGGAGCGGGGGACGGAGCTCAGCGGTACGAGAGCTTGCGGGTGCAGAGGTCGACGGCTGCGCTGACGGCGCCTTCCAAGGGACCGCGGCGGAAGAACCGCTTCCACAGGGTGGCGAAGCCGATGGAGAACAGCAGGAACAGCTCGGACATGTAGGTGTTCACGAACCCGACGATGCCCTCCGGCCGGTGCCCGTCCGGGGGGAACGCGGGCAGGTCCGGCACCCACTCGGCCTCGGGACCCATGCTGGCCAGCTCGTCCAGCGTTTCCGGCACGCCGCTGAGCGGCCAGCCGCCGACGACGATCTGCCAGGACATCACCAGCGCGTGCAGCGCGTACAGCGTCAGCGCCATGGTGCCCGCCTTGATCAGCGGGAGCAGCGGCCGCTCGTAGCGGTCCGCGAGTTCCAGGCACAGCGCCAGGACCGCGACCGCGATGCCCAGCGAGGCGATCAGCTCGAACGAGGATCCGCTGTGCGCGCGGGCCGCCAGCAGCAGCTGCGGGTGCTCCAGCGGCACCGTGCCCTCGGTGAGCACGTCGCTCAGCGGCGCGTAGGTCAACCCCAGCAGCGCGGTGGTCACGTAGGTGGCGGTGGCGACCGCGGCACCGCCGATGCCGAGCCGCAGCCGCAGCGCCCGGGACCGCAGGTCGAGCCTGCCGAGGGTGAGCCCGGCCAGCACCAGCGCCAGGTACGTCGCCGCCGGGTAGAACCCGGTCAGCAGCAGGTCCACCGCGCCGAGGTCGGCGATCAGGTTGCCGGGGTCGACGGAATGCCACGCCCCGGCGGCCGCGGCGAACGCGTTGTCCCCGGCGAGCAGCCAGCGGACCAGGTACGACAGCTGCGGCCCGGCGACGATGAGCACCGCCGCGGCGATCCCGGTGCCGCGCGGGCTCATCCCCAGGAACGGCAGCGACAGCAGGAAGTACACCCCGTAGAACGGGATGATCACGGTGAGCAGGAACCCGGTGGCCTCGGTGGACTTCGCCAGCGCCAGCCCGATGAGCAGCAGCAGCACGGCGCGCACCGCGACCCGCACCCGCGCGTCCCGCAGCTTGCTCCCGGCCAGCGGTGTCCGCCGTCCGGTGAGCATCGCCAGCGACACCCCGGCGAGGAAGGTGAACAGCGCGGTCGCGCGCCCGCTGGAGGCCTGCGCCAGCGCCACTTCCACCGGGCCGCCGCAGAACGGCGCGCCGAAGTGGATCACGAACATGCCGAAGATGGCGACGAATCGGGCCAGGTCCACCCCGAGCAGCCGGGTACCGCGGGCCGCGGTGGAGCCCTGGGTGCGCTGCGGGGTGGCGTGGTGCGGTGCCGGGCTCGCTGCGGGCATGACGTCCTGGGATGGCTGAGGCGGAACTCGGGCGTTGCACAACTTACCCGCCGGTCGCACCGCGCTGATCGGAAGGTCGGCGGGCGCGTCGGGAAACCCGTTACCTGCCGTCCTGCCGGATCGCGGCGGCCATCCGGCATGCTCCGCACGCCCGTTCGGCGCACCGCCGGTTGCTCGTCCCGGGCGTGCGAGCCTCGGTCGATCGGGCCACCGGGCGGCCTGCCGGTGCGCGGGTCAGATGAGCCACACCGCCGTGTTCGGCGGCAGCCTGCCGTCGTCGAGCGCGCCGCTGGCCAGCAGCACCTCGCCCGGCGGCAGCGTCACCGGTTCCGTCGAGGCGTTCAACGCGCAGGTCAGCGCGCCCGGTTCGCGCCGGAACGCCAGGCAGCCCGCCGGGGCGCCGAACCAGGCCACCTCGTCACCGCGCAGCGCCGGGTGCTCCTTGCGCAGCTCCAGGGCCCGGCGGTACAGCGACAGCGTCGACTCCGGGTCCTCCAGCTGCGCCTCCACCGTGTAGCCGGCCCACTCGGCCGACATCGGCCACCAGCCGCCGGGCACGGGCGAGAAGCCGAACGACGGCTCGTCGCCCTCCCACGGCATCGGGCCGCGCGCGGGCGGTGCCGAGCGGGAACCGGTCCCCGCGCTCGGCAGGCCCAGTTCCTCACCGGTGTCCAGGCCGACGATGCCGGGCAGACCGAGCGACACCAGCGCCAGCGCCCTCGCCCGGGCCTCTCCGGCGGTGCCGCCGCCGAAGCGGGTCACCGGGTGCGTGCGGTCCTCCCCGGCCACCACCCACACCGCGGGGACGCCGAGCATCCGCGCGGAGGCCAGCATCCGGGTGATGACCTCGCGCAGCTCGCCCGCGTCGAACAGGGTGCGGCCCAGCCGCAGGTCGATGCCGATGTCCCAGCCGTCGTGGTCCTGGTAGGCGTCGAACCAGGACTCGTCGATGAGCACCCCGATGCCGCGGCCCGGGTAGTCCGCGATGACCGGTGCCAGCGCCCGCAGCAGCTCGCGGACCGCGCCACCCGCCGGCGCGCCCGCGCCGGGCACCGAGGCGACCCGCAGCGCGTCCACGCCGCGGTCCAGCCAGAACCGCGCCGACTCCGCGAGCACCTCGTGCTCCGGGCCGGTGAGCCGCTCGATCAGGTCGTGCTGCGCGGTGACGTCCACCGCGACCCGCAGGCCCGCGGCGTGCGCCTCGTCGACCAGCGATTCGAACGACTCCAGCTCGCCCAGCACCGGGTCGACGCCGCGGCCCCGCACCGGATCGGTCAGCGGCGCCGCGGCCACCGCGGTCAGCCACAGCGCGTCGACGCCGAGCAGCTCCAGGTAGCCGAGGCGTAGCCGGGCACCGTCGAGGTCCCCCACCCCGTCACCGTTGGCGTCGGCGAACGACCGGAGATCGACCCGGTAGAACACCGCATCGCGCCACCAGGGGGCGGCCGGAGCCGCTCCCGAGTCCCCCACCGGTGCGTTCATGACAATCGATCAGGCTCCTAGAACCACGAATTCATCATGCTCTGCGCCGCCATCTCCAGGTACTGCCAGAGCTGCTCGCGATGCTCGTCCCCCAGCTCGGCCTCGTCCACCGCTATCCGCATGCAGCGCAGCCACGCGTCCCGCTCCGCAGGACCCACCTTGAACGGTGCGTGCCGCATCCGCAGCCGGGGATGGCCGCGGCGGTCCGAATAGGTGTGCGGCCCGCCCCAGTACTGCATGAGGAACAGCCGCAGCCGCTCTTCGGCGGGACCGAGGTCCTCCTCCGGGTAGAGCGGGCGCAGCAGCTCGTCCTTCGCCACCTCCTCGTAGAACCGCGCCACGATGAAGCGGAAGGTGGGTTCGCCGCCGACTTGGTCGTAGAAGGTCTCCGGTGCGCTCACGCCCGCCATCCTCCCCTGCCCGCGGCACCGCTCATACCTGGGCCGAGTCGATCTGCGGCCGGCCGTGGGGGTACGGCGGTTCGATGTTCTCCTCGTCGTAGGCCCGCTTGATCGCGACGCGGAGCCTGCGCTGCACCGCCCACTGCGTGCTGGGCCGCACCTTCACCGTGAGCCGCAGCGTGATCGTGTCCGAGGTGATCTTGTCGACACCGAGCATGTCCGGCGGGTTCAGCACGTCCTTGGACAGCGGTTCCCGCGAGGCGGCCTCGGTGGCGACGCTGAGCGCGACCTCCATGGCCTTCTCCACCGAGCTGGTGTGCGAGATCGGGAAGTCGACGACGGCGACCGCGAAGCCCTGGCTGGAGTTGCCGACGCGCAGGATCTCCCCGTTGCGCACGTACCAGACGGTGCCGTTGAGGTCGCGCAGCGTGGTGACGCGCAGGCCCACCGCTTCCACGGTGCCGCTGGCCTCGCCGAGGTCGACGATGTCGCCGACGCCGTACTGGTCCTCGACCATCATGAACATGCCGGACAGGAAGTCCCGGACGAGGTTCTGCGCGCCGAACGCGACGGCCACGCCCAGCACCCCGGCGGAGGCCAGGATCGGCGCGAGCTCGATGCCCAGCGACTTCAGCGCGTACATCAACGCCAGGCCGAAGATCACGAACGAGGACAGCGACTTGAGCACCGAGCCGATGGTGCGGGCCCGCTGCATCCGGCGCTCCGAGAGCAGCGCCATCGCCGAGGTCTCCGGGCGGCGTTCCTTCAGCGGTACCAGCAACTTCGGCGTCTTGCCGCCGTTGCCCCTGGTGAGCCGCGAGATCGTGCGGTGCACGAAGTAGCGCACCAGGAACGCGATGATGATGATCATCACGATGTTCAGCGGCTTGGCGATCAGCAGGTCCGAGTACATCGCGAGCCACTCGTTGCCGGACCACGAGTACACGGTCTGGCACCAGCTGCCGTCGTCCTTGACGCAGTCCGGCTGGGTCAACAGCGGGGGTGTCATGGGTCGGGGGTCTCCATGCTCCGGTCGTGCGTAGGCCGCGTGGCCGCACCACGCCGCAGGTGCGGGCCGGCTGCATGCCGGGCACTGCGAACGCCCCGCCGTTCGCAGGTCCCGGAGCCGGCCGTGCACCGCTGGGCGTGGCGCGCGCCTACCGCGACCGAGTTGTCAGAGGTGGCGACCGCTCAGGCGAGGGGGAGCCCGGTGGCCTCCGCGAGGAAGGCGATCTGGTCGGTCGCCAGCCCCACGGTACGCGAAACGGACCGGGCGGAATGCCCCACCTCGGTCTCCCGGCGCAGCAGCACCGGCCGCCGCGCCGGGTCCGAACTCGTCGCGTGCTGCAGCGCCGCGCACATCTTGCGCGCGTGGTTCGGGTCGACCCGGGTGTCGGACTCGTACACCGCGAACAGCACCGACGGGTAGCCGGTGCCCTCGACGACCGCGTGGTACGGCGAGTACGACAGCAGCCAGTCCAGCTCCGCCGGATCGTCGGCGGTGCCGTACTCGTCGTTCCAGGTGCGGCCCAGCAGGAACTTCTCGTAGCGCACCATGTCCAGCAGCGGCGCCGAGCACACCACCGCCCGGTACAGCTCCGGGCGCTGCGTCAACGCCGCGCCCACCAGCAGCCCGCCGTTGGAGCCGCCGGTGATCGCCAGCCGGTCCGGGGAGGTCCAGCCGGTGGAGATCAGGTGCTCGGCCGCGGCGTGGAAGTCGTCGAACACGTTCTGCTTGCTCTCGCGCATGCCCGCGCGGTGCCACTGCTCGCCTTCCTCGCCACCGCCGCGCAGCGACGGCAGCGCCCACACCCCGCCCGCGGCGACCCAGGCCAGCGCGGTAGGGGAGTAGGACGGCTCCATCGACAGCGAGAACCCGCCGTAGCCGGTGACCAGCGCGGGCCGCGGTCCGTCCGGGTCGGCGGCCGGCGCGAGCACGAACATCCGGACGGTCGTGCCGTCCTTCGAGGTGTACTCGACCTGCGCGGAGTGCACCTCCGGCAGTTCCGCCGCGCCCGGCGCGCGCCGCGACTGCCGGGTGGTGCCGGACGCCCGCGTGTAGAGCTGCACGCACGGCGGCGTGGCGAAGTCCGTCCAGCCGATCCACAGCCGGTCCCGGTCGCCCTCGGTGTCCTCGTCGACCGCGGTGAGCGCGGTGATCTGGCCGGCGCCGGGCAACGGCACCTGCTCGGTGCGGTCCCCGGTGACCGGGTCGTGCAGCGCCAGCTCGGAGACCGCGTGCCGGGTGCGCAGCACCGCCAGCTTCGGGTCGTCGGTGCCGTCGTCGAACCAGCGCACCGCCTCCAGCACCGAGTCCGGGTCCTCCGGGATCAGCTCCTGCCAGTTGGCCGGTTCCGGGGCCTCCGGGTCGGCGACGCACAGCCGCCAGCGCGGCGCGTCCAGCGTCGTCTGCACGTACAGCCTGCCGTCGCGCTCCACCCACGCCGAAGCGCGGATGCCTTCGGAGGTGTCGACGACCTGCCGCAGCTCCGCGTCCCCGGACAGGTCCGCGATCCACATCGAGTCCCGCCGCGCCGTGCCCGGGCTGCCGTGCACCAGCAGCCAGCGGCCGTCCCGGGACACCCGGGCGTCGTAGTAGAAGGTGTGCTCCAGACCGTCGCCGTGCACCAGCAGGTCGTCGTCCGGGTGCGCGCCCACCTGGTGGCGCCACACCCTGCGGTGGAACTGCTCCTCGCCCTCCGGAACCGCCTCCGGCGGCAGCCGCCGCACGTAGAAGAACTCGTTGCCGCCCGGCATCCACGAGATCGACGAGTAGCGGCACCGGTCGATGGGGCCTTCCAGCAGCTCACCGGTGGTCACGTCCAGCACGTACAACAGCGATTCCTCGTCACCGCCGACGGAGACCTGGTAGGCCAGCCGGTCGCCCTCCAGGCTCGGCGACCAGCGGTCCAGCGTGGTGAGGCCGGACGGGTCCAGCTCGGTGACGTCCAGCAGCGGACGCTCGGAACCGTCCTCGTCGACCAGGTACAGCACCGGGAACTCCTGGCCCGGGGCACGGCGCGTGAAGAACGCGCGCCCGGCCCGCCACACCGGAGCCGACACCGACCCCGCCGAGAGCAGCGACGTCAGGCGCTGCGCGATCTCCGCGCGCCCGGGCAGCGCGTCCAGCCGGGCGCGGGCGAACTCGTCCTGCGCGGCCGACCACTCCTCGGTCCGCGGATCGGCCGGATCCTCCAGCGCGCGGTACGGGTCGGGGACTCTCCTGCCGTGCAGGTCGTCGACCACGTCGGCGCGTGCGGCGTGCGGATAGGACAGGGGTGGCTGAACCTTCGTCACGCCCGCCGACGATACGGGGGAGCGGGCCGGAACCGGTGCGGGTGCGGCGGCATTCGCCGAATTCACCCTGAACGATCAACACCGGAGCCCATACGATCGGCGCAGTGGTGCCGGTCGGACCGCGGAGATCGCTCAGGCCCGCCGCGACCTCGGGCTCGACCCGTGGATCCGGTGGCTAGCACGTGGTGAATCACACGTGCGTTCGGGGTGTCGATTGTGGTCGACTGGTCCTTGCCAACCGGTGGAGGTGGTCGCGTGCACGACCGAATACCGACTCCGACAGGCGCGGCCGCAGGGCTCGCGCCTCGGGCGACGCTGTGCCACGCGCCGCCCGGCGGGCAGTCGGGAGCTCTCGCACCCGCCTGGCGCAAGCGGCGGGTGCTGCTGCTGAACACGACCTTCGAACCGCTGACCGCGCTTCCGCTGCGCAGAGCGATCGTGCTGCTGGTCTGCGGCAAGGCGGAGGTCGTGCACGGCGACTCGGCAGGGCTGGTGCTGCACTCCGCCACCAGCAGCCACCAGGTGCCGTCGGTGATCCGGCTCAGCAGCTTCGTCCGCGTCCCGTACCGGGGACGCGTCCCGCTCACCCGCTCCGCGCTGATGCACCGCGACGGGCATCGCTGCGTGTACTGCGGGGGACGGGCCGAAACGATCGATCACGTGGTGCCGCGCAGCCGGGGCGGGCCGCACGAGTGGGAGAACTGCGTCGCCTGCTGCACCCGGTGCAACCACCGGAAGGCGGACAAGACGCTCAGCGAACTCGGCTGGCAGCTGCCGGTGGCCCCGCACGCTCCGCGCGGCAGGCACTGGCGGCTGATCGCCGGGCTGTCCGAGACCGACCCGCTGTGGCTGCCGTACCTGGGGGAGTCGGCGGCGTGACCGCGCTGCGCGCACGTCAGGCCGCCGCGACGAGCTGACCGGAGCTCCGGCCGCTGATGCGCACCCCGCGGTCCGCCGAGCTGATCCGCACCCCGCGGTCCTGTCCGCTGATGCGAACGCCGCGGTCCGCCGAGCTGATGCGCACGCCGCGGTCCTGACTGCTGATGCGGACGCCGCGGTCGGTGCAGCTGATGCGTACCCCGCGATCGGCCGAGCTGATCCGGACGCCTGCCCGCGAGCTGATCCGCACCCCGCGGTCCTGCCCGCTGATGCGGACCCCTGCCTGCGAGCTGATCCGCACGCCGCGTTCGGTGCCGCTGATGCGCACCCCGCGGTCCTGCCCGCTGATCCGCACACCCGCCCGGCCGCTGATGCGGACTCCGCGCCGCAGCGAGCTGATCCGGACCCCGGACCGCGAGCTGATCCGCACACCTCGGTCTTCGCCGCTGATCCGCACTCCCGCTCGCGAGCTGATCCGGACCCCGCAGCTCGAGCTGATCCGCACGCCCCGGTCCATCGAGCTGATGCGCACGCCGTGCTGCCCGCTGATCCGGACGCCGCGGTCCTCGCCGCTGATGCGGACCCCTGCCCGTGAACTGATGCGGACGCCGCGCTCCGTCCCGCTGGTGCGGACGCCGCGGTCGGCCGAGCTGATGCGGACGCCACGTTCGTGCCCGCTGATGCGGACGCCGCGGTCCTGGCCGCTGATGCGCACCCCGCGGTCGTGGTCGTGGTCGTGGCCGGAGATCCGCACCCCGCGGTCAGCGCCAGTGATCCGGACACCTCGGTCGTCCCCGCTGATCCGCACCCCGCGCTCCGTCCCGCTGATGCGGACGCCGCGGTCGGCCGAGCTGATCCGGACGCCCCGATGAGCGCCGCTGATGCGGACTCCGGCCTGCGAGCTGATCCGCACGCCGCTGTTCTCGCCGCTGATCCGCACCCCGCGATCGGTCCCGCTGATCCGGACGCCGGAAGCCGTGTGCGGAACGTGTTCGACAAGGGGCTGCGCGTTCTGGAAAAAGGTGCCAAGATTACGCTGAGCGGTGGTGTTGATCGACGACATTGTGTGCCTCCCGCAGGCGAATGGACTGTTCATGGGGCTAGTGATCAAATATGCAAGACCCATACAGGTGAAAAACTAGAAGCGCGGAAGCGTTCAAACAAGCCGCCAACTCGCCGCCCGCTGCGACCTTCTGGATGGGCTCCATTCGGCGGCGGCGATTACTCTAAAAGAGTTACATTACGTGAGGCGTGACACGCTTGACTAGTGACTTTCGGTAGCCCTCGTCCTGCTCAGGGCCGGGATGGTCACGTGCGGTCACGGAATCGACCTGCGCTGCCTACCTGGTGTGTCCAGGCCTCGTGCGCGGCCGCTCCGGCCGGCGTCGGCGGTCGCGGGAGCCGCCGGAAGCGCTCGGGGTGGTGCTAGGAGCCCGATCCAGGGGGCGAATCGCCTGTTCGGCGCCGGTTTTCGACACCGGGAGTGACCGCGGGAGCGGAACAGGCCCGAGGGGCAGCCTCCTCGCATGAAACCGCGTTCGTGTCAAGAACGGCCTCGGATCACTCGTTCGGACGCATGGTGGTTTCACCGGAAATTGAACTCGCGTTCTCCCGGAGGAAGGCGGACCGGCGAAGTCCGGACACCGATTCCGGCAGCCGATTCCGCACCGGTCGGACCCGGCGGAATTGCCGTTCTCCCAGGTGGGGAAGAGGTGTTGCGCTTCCCGTTCCGCGGCCGGGGAAAAGCGTTCCGCGGTCGTCCACCGGAATCGCGGGGCGTCCACGAGGCGGACTCCCGGGGCGCGGGTCCCCGCCGGCGGGGACACGGCAGCGCCGTGGCCTCGTCCCACGCGGGCACGTGATCGGCTACCGTGCTCAGCGTGACTGCGGTTGAGACCTTCCTCGTGCTGGCGGTGATCCCTGCGGCCGTGTTCCTCCTGGTCGCGCTGATCACCCTCCGCTCGAAGCTGACCCGTTCCCGATACCGCGCAGGGCAGGACTGGCAGTTCGCCCCGGTGCTCTGGGTGGCCGATCCGGCGCGCGTGAGCACCGCGCCGCCGGGCGACCAGGACTCGGCGGAGACGGCGTCCGCCGCAGCCGCGCACGCGCACAGCACCGACCGGGGAGGCGCACGTGGCCACTGGTGAGATCACCGGCGAAGACCGTTCCGGCGGCGACCAGGACCTGGCGCCCGGCGAAGCGGTGACCGCGACCGGGCGGCTGTCCATCGCCCGGCGCATCCGCCCGGAAGGGCCGCACCTGCCGTTCAGCACCGGCCAGCTCTCCCGGCTCGACGAGGCGCTCACCCTCGCCAGCCGCAGCACGGGGCTGGAGTTCGCCGTCTACCTGGGCGATCTCGGCGAGGAGACCCGCGAGACCGCGGGCGAGCTGCACGCCAACCTCGGGGCGCGCGCCGCCGACGGGGTGCTGCTGGCCGTGTCCCCGCAGCAGCGGGTCGTGGAGATCGTGACCGGCGAGGAGTCGAAGCGCCGGATCCAGGACCGCAGCTGCCAGCTGGCGCTGATGACGATGGTCGCCTCCTTCAAGGAGGGCGAGCTGATCGAGGGCCTGCTCAGCGCGCTGCGGATGCTCGCCGACGCGGCGGGGAACCGCCGCTGACCGGAACACCCGGCGTCGGCCGAACAGCTCGGCGCCGACCCGACCCGGAACGCGGAACGGGGGCAGACCCGACCAGGTCCGCCCCCGTTCGCATGCCCGTTACGAGCGGTCGAACTCGCGCGCGGCCAGCGCCCGCACGATCCCGGCGCGCCCCTCGGTGACCAGCCGCCGCAGCGCCGCGGGCCGCTCCCCGGCGAGCCAGGCGTCGGCGGCGTCGACGGTGCTCTGCCGCACCGCCCACGACGGGAACAGCCCGATGACGGTGGGCTGCGCGCGTTCGCTGGATCGCCGCTGCCACACCTCGTCGATCTCGGCGAAGTAGCGCTCCACGTACGAAGCCAGCAGCTCGCGCTGACCCGGGTGCTGGAACCCGGCGATGATCGCGTCGCTGACCGCGTTCGGCAGTTCGTCGTCGTGCACGGCGCGCTGCCAGGCGCGTTCCTTGGACTCGGGGGTGGGGATCAGCGACCGCGCCCGCTCGGCCTTGCGGCGGCCGGTGGCGGTCCGGTCCTGGTCCAGCTCGGCGTCGATCTCGGCTTCCGCGGCCGCACCGTGCGCGACGAGCGCCTGTAGCAGCAGCCAGCGCAGGTCGGTGTCGACGGCGAGCCCCGGCAGCGGCGCCGTGCCGTCCAGCCAGCCGCGCACCGCCGCCAGGTGCGGCTCGCCCAGCACCGAGGAGGCCAGCGTGTTCACGAACGCCAGCTGGTGGTCCGAACCCGGCTCGGCGGTCTGCGCCAGCTCGAGCATCCGGGTGGAGAACCGGTTCCAGCCCTCCGGCTGCCAGTCCGCGTCGGCGTAGGAGGCCAGCGCGGTCTGGGTCTGCAGCAGCACCCGCTGCACCACGCCGATCTCGCTCTCCGCGCCGATGCCGGAGTCGGCGGAGCGGCCCAGCACGAGGCTGACGAAGTCGCGCGCCTTGAGCTCCGCCTCCCGGGTCATCTCCCAGGCGGTGGACCAGCACAGCGCCCGCGGCAGCGACTGCTCGATGTCGCCGATGCGGTCGATGAGCGTGGCCAGCGACTCGGGGTCGAGCCGCATCGTGCAGTAGGTGAGGTCGTCGTCGTTGACCAGCACCAGCTTGCCGCGGTGCACGCCCACCAGGTCCGGCACCGCGGTGCGCTCGCCGCTGACGTCGAGCTCCACCCGGTGGGTGCGCACGAGTCGCCCGGTCGCCGGGTCGTCGTCGTAGACGCCGATCGCGAGCCGGTGGGTGCGGTGCTCACCGGCGCCGGGACGGGCGCCGTTCTGCACGACGGTGAACTCGGTGAACCGGCCCTCGTCGTCGGTGCTGAACCGCGGGCGCAGCATGTTCAGCCCGGTGGTCTGCAGCCACTGCGCGCTCCACCAGGACAGGTCGCGCCCGGACGCCTCCTCCAGGGCGAGCAGCAGGTCGTTGAGGGTGGCGTTGCCCCACGCGTGCCGCTCGAAGTAGACGCGCAGCCCGGCGAGGAAGTTCTCCAGCCCCACGTAGGCGACGAGCTGCTTGAGCACCGAGGCGCCCTTGGCGTAGGTGATGCCGTCGAAGTTGACCTCCACCGCCTGCAGGTCGGGGATGTCGGCCGCCACCGGGTGCGTGGAGGGCAGCTGGTCCTGCCGGTACGCCCAGGACTTCTCGACGCTGGCGAAGGTGGTCCAGGCGCTCGTGTACTGCGTGCCGCCGACCTGCGCGAGCACGCTTGCCCAGGTGGCGAAGGACTCGTTGAGCCACAGGTCGTCCCACCAGCGCATGGTGACGAGGTCGCCGAACCACATGTGCGCCATCTCGTGCAGCACGGTCTCGGCGCGGCGCTCGTAGAGGTAGCCGGTGACCTTCGACCGGAAGACGAAGTCCTCCAGGAAGGTGACGCAGCCCGCGTTCTCCATGGCGCCCGCGTTGAACTCGGGCACGAAGCACTGGTCGTACTTGCCGAACGGGTAGGGGACGCCGAACGCCTTGTGGTAGAAGGCGAAGCCCTGCTTGGTCTCGGTGAACAGCCGCTCCACGTCGAGGTGCTCGGCGAGGGACGCGCGGCAGTACAGGCCCAGCGGGATCGGGTCCTGGCCGTCTTCGCCGGGGAACTCGTCGCGCCACTCCGCGTAGGGGCCCGCGACGAGCGCCACCAGGTAGGTCGACATCCGCCGGGTGGTCTCGAACGCGTGGGTTCGGGTGTCGCCGGTGCCGGTGACCTCGGCGGGTGCGTTGGAGATGACCTTCCAGGACGCGGGCGCGTGCACCGTGATCCGGTAGGTGGCCTTGAGGTCGGGCTGGTCGAAGCAGGTGAACATCCGCTTCGCGTCGGCCGTCTCGAACTGGCTGTAGAGGTAGACGCCGCCGTCGACCGGGTCGATGAAGCGGTGCAGGCCCTCGCCGGTGTTCGTGTAGGAGAGGTCGGCGCGCACCACGAGCTCGTTGTCCGCGGCGAGCTCCGGCAGCGCGAGCCCGATGTCCTCGGCGTAGCCGGACACGTCGAGCTCGACGCCGTTGAGCGTCGCCCCGTGCACCTGCGCGGCCATCAGATCGATCCAGGTGGACTCGCCGGGCCGGGTGCTGCGGAACCGCACCGTCGTGGTGGAACCGAAGGTCCGCACGTCCGGCCCGTTCGCGCCGTCGGAGAGGTCCAGTTCGATCACGTAGGACTCGACGTCGAGCAGCGCGGCGCGCTGTTCAGCCTGGTCCTGGGTGAGGTTCGGCGGAGCCACGGATCACCTCGTTGTTCGTTGGGATGGCGCACCGGACGATCCGCGCCGGTGCGGGGCGCTGGAAATCCAATCACGCCGCGGCGCGGCCGTCCCGCCCGACGCCTGATCATCGCCGCCGGGCGTGTCGGCCGTGCCCGGAAATCCCGGGGAATTCGCGGTATCCGGGCCGTTCATCCGGGAATACCGGCACATTCCCCACTCGATCGGGCCGAACGGGAAGACTCGCGGACGGCGCCGGGTTGTACCGGGAGCGGGTGACCGCCCGCGCCGGCCGACGTGCGTGCCGGGTACGGAGCACTGTGGAGGGTTGTCCATGAGCACCGAGCGTCCGAAGGTCGACTTCTACTTCGACCCGGCCTGCCCCTTCGCTTGGGTCTCATCCCGCTGGATGCTGGAGGTCGCCCAGGTTCGCGACATCGACCTGCACTTCCGGGTGATGAGCCTGTCGGTGCTGAACGAAGGGCGGGACGGCCTCGCCGCGGACTACCAGGACCTGATGAAGCGGGCGTGGGGCCCGGTCCGGGTCGCGATCGCCGCCGCCGAGCAGCACGGCGAGGAGGTGCTGAGCCCGCTGTACACCGCGCTGGGCCGCCGCATCCACGACGAGGGGAACAAGAACTTCGAGCAGGTGATCGCGGCCGCGCTGGACGAGGTCGGGCTGCCCGCGTCGCTGGCCGGTGCCGCGCAGGTCACCGACTACGACGAGAAGCTGCGCGCCAGCCACCACGCCGGGATGGACCCGGTGGGCGACGAGGTGGGAACCCCCACCATCCACGTGGACGGGGTGGCGTTCTTCGGACCGATCACCACCCGCATCCCCCGCGGGGAGCAGGCGGGCGAACTGTTCGACGCGGCGCGCACGCTGGCCGGATATCCGTACTTCTTCGAGCTCAAGCGAACTCGAACCGAATCCCCGCGCTTCGACTGAGCTCCGGCTGCGGTCCCCGGCGGTCCGGTCGCGGAACCTCGGCGGTCAGCTCGCCGCGGGTTCGACGTCTCCGGTGGCTTCGCGCCACCGGAGACATCGCCGTCCTCGCGAGGCGGCCGCTGCGAACCCGCGGGTGCGCTGGTCGTCGCCGCAGCGGTTTCGCCGCTGACAGGACGGGGATCGCGGCTGTAGCGTCCCGGCTTCGGTGGTGTTCGGGTCGGTGGGGGTGTCGCGGTGGGCGCCGAGGTGGTGATCACGCGGTCGGGCGCGCGGACGCCCGGTGCTCCGGCGCTGCTGTGCCTGCCGGGCACGATGTGCGATCCGGTGATCTTCGACGGGCTGGCGGCGGCGACCGGCACCGACGTGCTCGTCGCGCCGTGGCTCGAATGGCCCGGGCCGCACGAGGTGGCGCGGCTCGGGGAACGGGTCGCGGAAACGGCCGCGGAGCACGGGCCGGTGGTGCTGCTGGGGCACTCGACCGGTGCGGTGATCGCGCTGTGCGCCGCGCTGCACGACCGGGCGTCGCACGCTCCGGCGGTGCGCGGCGTGCTCTGCTGCGACAGCGGCGCGAACATGCGCGGCCACGGCGACGTGGACGCGATCATCGACCGCGTCGCGCGGAACTGGGGACCCGAGCTGTGGCGGGCGGTGGCGCGCCGCTCGGTGCACCTGCCGCCACCCGCGGCCGTCGCCGAACTCCTCGACGCCTACCCGGCCGGGCTCGACCGGGAGGCGGTGCTGGCGGTGCTGCGCAGCCAGCGCGACACCGACCTGCTCCCGCGGCTCGGCGAGCTGGCCGGACTGCCCGCGCTCGTGGTGCACGGCCGCTTCGACACCGCGCGCACCCCGGGGCATGCGCGTGAGCTGGCGCGTGCGCTCGACGCACCGGAACCCGTGCTGCTGGAGTGCGGGCACACGCCGCCGGTCGAACTGCCCGCCGAGTTCGGCGCGGCAGTGGCCGCGTTCCTGCAGCGGCTGCCCTGAACCGGCTGCCCTGAACCGGCGTTCCTGCTCGCCGCGCGCCCGAAAGTTCCGATCTTCGGATGGTGCGCTCGCGTTCCGGGGTGTGCCAGGCTCGGTGGAAGCCCGATCATCGATCTCCCGGAGGAACTCATGGCGGCGCCCACGACCAGCCGGACCGACCACGTGATCGGTGGCGACTACGTCGCCGGCACCGGGGAGCGGATCGAGGTGGTCAACCCGGCCACCGAGCAGGTGATCGGTTCGGTTCCCGCCGGAACGGCTCGGGAAGTGGACGCGGCGGTCGCCGCGGCCCGCGCCGCTTTCGACGACTGGGCCGCGCGCCCCGTCGAGGAGCGTTCCGCCGCGGTGCGCCGCATCTCGGAGGGCATCGCGCGCCGCCGCGACGAGATCGCCGCGACCGTCACCGCCGAGATGGGGTCGCCGATCACCTTCGCCACCCAGGTGCACGCGAGCGTGCCGGTGGCGACCTCGCGCGGCATCGCCGACCTGCTCGACCGGGGCTACGAGTGGACCGAGGAATCGGGCGGTTCGCTGATCGTGCGCGAGCCGATCGGGGTGGTCGCGGCGATCACGCCGTGGAACTACCCGCTGCACCAGGTGGTGGCGAAGGCCGCCCCGGCGCTGGCCGCGGGCTGCACGGTGGTGCTCAAGCCCAGCGAGGTCGCCCCGCTCACCGCCGCGATCTTCGCGGAGGTCGTCGCGGAGGCCGGGCTGCCCGCCGGGGTGTTCAACCTGGTGCACGGCACCGGCCCGGTGGTGGGGGAGGCGCTGGCCGCGCACCGCGACGTGGACATGGTGTCGTTCACCGGATCCACCCGCGCCGGTCGCCGCGTCTCGGAAGTGGCGGCGCAGACGGTGAAGCGGGTCGCGCTGGAGCTCGGCGGCAAGTCGGCGAACGTGGTCCTCGACGACGCGGACCTCGCGAAGGCGGTGAAGCTGGGCGTCGCGGGCTGCTTCCCGAACGGCGGCCAGAGCTGCAACGCGCTGAGCCGGATGCTGGTGCCCGAATCCCGCTACGCCGAGGCGGTGGAGCTCGCCGTCGGCGCGGTCGGCAAGTACACCGTCGGCGACCCCGCGGACGAGGGGACCCGCATCGGGCCGATGGTCTCGGACGTGCAGCGCGACCGCGTCGTCGACTACATCCGAAAGGGCATCGCCGAGGGCGCCTCGGTGGCCGTCGGCGGCCCGGACGCACCGGACGGGCTGGACACCGGCTACTTCGTGCGCCCCACCGTGTTCACCGGGGTCACCCCGGACATGACGATCGCCCGCGAGGAGATCTTCGGCCCGGTGCTGTCGATCCTGCCGTACCGGGACGAGGAGGAGGCGATCGCGATCGCCAACGACTCCGAGTACGGCCTGTCCGGCGCGGTCTTCGGCTCCGACGAGCGGGCGCTGGCGGTGGCACGGCGGCTGCGCACCGGTCAGGTCGCGGTCAACGGTGGCGCCTTCGACCCGAATGCCCCGTTCGGCGGCTACAAGCAGTCCGGCAACGGCCGCGAGTTCGGCAGGCACGGCCTCGAAGAATTCCTGGAGGTCAAGGCCATCCTCCGGTGAGCCGCGCGGCTCGGCGGATGTCCGAGGGCGAGGCGGTCGCGCGGCTCAACGAGTGCTGGACAGGTACCTGACCCGCCGACACCCGCCGCTTAACCTGGTGGCGTGGTCGAGGTCCAGGAGTGGCACGAGTGGCCGTCGTCGGTGACGGAGGCCGTCGCCGTGCAGGAACGACTCCGGTCGCAGGTGCGGTTCGACGGGTTCCCCGCGGAGGTCCGCACGGCCGCCGGACTGGACGTCGCCTACGGCGCGGACGACGACGAGGTGATCGCCGCGGTCACGGTGCTCGACCTCGCGGATCTGTCCGTCGTGGACAGCTCAGTGGTGCGGACCCGCGTCGACTTTCCCTACGTGCCCGGCCTGTTCGCCTTCCGCGAGGCCCCGCCGCTGCTGGCCGCGCTGACCGGGCTGGCGGTCGATCCGGACGTGCTGGTGTGCGACGGGCAGGGCCTCGCACACCCGCGGCGGTTCGGGCTGGCCTGCCACCTCGGGGTGCTCACCGGCCTGCCGAGCATCGGCGTCGGCAAGACCGCGCTGGGCCGCTACGACCCGCCCGGCCCGGAACGCGGCGATCGAGCTCCGCTGCTGCTGGACGACGAACCGGTGGGCGTCGCGCTGCGAACCCGCCGCGCGGTGAAGCCGGTGTTCGTCTCGGTCGGCCACCGCTGCACCCTCGACGAGGCCTGCGACCTGGTCCTGCGCCTCACCCCGCACTACCGGCTCCCGGAGACCACCAGGACCGCCGACCGGCTGGGCCGCGCCGAAGCCCGCGGCACCTGAGCGCACCCGCTCCGGTCACCGGCGCCCGGTCGGCTCCACGACGAGGTTTCCGCCGCGGTCCCACCGCTCGTGGCGCACGAGGTTCCCGGCGGCGTCGAACTCGCGCCGTTCGGCGAGGCGGCCGTTCGCGTGCCACTCGCGTTGGCTGCCGACGGACCGGCCATCCCGCATCCGGCCGTCCTTCCGCAGCCGTCCCGAGGACCGCCATTCCCGGTAGGGGCCGTCGGGGTATCCGGCGAAGTACGAGCGGGTGGAGACGAGTTCGCCGTCCGCGGACCGTTCCACCACGACGCCGGTGAACGGTTCACCGCGGTGCAGGACCAGACCGGTCGGATCCATCTCGATGTCGTCCTCATCGACGCGAACCTCACCCACGGCGGTCCTCCTCGCTGCTCGGCCCTTCCGCGCGAGTGCCGGGGCGGATCAGCGCGCTTCGTCCGCTGCGCGCAGCTCGTCGGCGAACCACGCCGGGACGTTCGACTCGTCCCGGGGGAACGTGGCCTGCTCGTCGGTGTACGCGCGCAACGGCGGTTCGTCCTGCCACTGCGGTGCGTTGTCGCGGTCGTGGACGATCTCGAACTCGTCCGGCGGGCTCAACCGGGAGAACGTGGAGAACCAGGCGCCCAGGCGCGGCCGGTGCATGCCGACGCGGAGGCGCCGGAGCAGGTTCCACACCTCCTCCGGAGGCGCCCACCGGACCGGTTCGCCCGCCGAGTCCTTCGCCCGGCGCCCACCTGGACGTGCCGGCCGATCGCCTCGTGCTCGACGGCGAGGCGGCTCCAGTCCTGCGATGCGGAACGCAGGACGATGTCGGTGACCTCGTCCAGCAGCGCCTGCTGCTCGGTTCCAGGTTCGTCATCGTCTGCTCGAATCCGTTCTCGCCGGCGGGCTGATCCAGCCGCCCCGGCAGCGTCCGGCGAAGACGGGGCCGGGTTCGGTTCGTTCTCGGATCCGCTCCTCCGGGAACGCCCTGCGGCGCACGGCGAACCGGTTCAGTTCGTATTCGAGGCTCCCGTCCGGGTACCGATCACGGACGAACCCTTCCTGGATGCCTTCGGCGTGCTCGGTGGAGCACATCGGTGTGCCGTCTTCCGAAAATTCCTCCTCCGCGCCGGTGAACGGTTGCCCACGGTAGTGGACAGGGCCTGCGCGGGTCGTTCTCGTGAACTCGGAGCATTCCGTTCTTCGTGCGGCATCTGGTCTTGCGCTGTTCGCCTGGATCGTCCACCGGGAATTCGTCAGGGGCTGATCCGAGTGCCGTTGATCAGGTCCTGCGGGAGGTAAGGGGATCGGACCTCGACGGGCATGCCGAAATCGTGCGCGAGCGCGGCGAGCGCGGTCGGTCCGGGTGCCCAGAATCCGTCGGGGTCGGTCGCGCGTTCTTCGTCGGCGGACCAGAAACTCTGGTGGAGCTCGACGGCTTCGCGCAGGTCGGTGTTGAATTGTTCCGCGTTGCGGCCGGCCACGTCGAACAGGAGGTTCATCGACGGGTAGTAGCGGTGGAGGACGATGTCGGGCGGAGTTCCTCCGGTGAGCTCTTCGGGGGCCGTGAGCTCAATGCTCCGATTGATCCTGGGGTAGAGATCCTCGTCCCGGGTGAAGAACGCTTTGAGCGCGTCGACCCAGGCGTACATGTATTCGTCGAAGCGGCCGCCGGCGTTGCGCAGAGTGTCGGTGGGGGTCGCGCACAATTCGACGACGAGGTGCTGGGCGCGGCAGATCACCGCTGTCCAGAGTGCGTCGAGCCAGTCCGCTGCGCTGTGGATCCTGGTCGGGCCGACCGCTTTGAGGAGGAGGTCGTCATCGCCGAGGGTCCAAGGGAATCGGCCTTCTTTGTTGGCGGCGGCGAAGAATCCGGTACCTGCTTGGGCGGCGAGGAGCACGCTGTCGTAGGTGGCGCGTTCCGCGCCGTCCGGGTCGACCAGCAACCGATGGGCGATCTGCATCCGCGCGTACTTCGCGATGTAGTACGTCGACGTCGGGCGTTCGGACGCGTTCGCCAGGAACCCTTCGAGCTGCCCGGGCAGTTCCGCGAGGATCTCGTCGGTCACCGCGGTGCGCTCGGCGTGCCTGGTCATCGGGTTCATGTCCGGCCCCTTGTCGGTCTGCCACATTTCATCACTGCACGGTCAGTCTTCGGCGGAGAGATCGAACCGTCTCCGATTGTAGCCGGTGTACGTGTCTTGCCTGATCGGGTTACCACGCGCATCGAGCTGTGGAGAACCGTTCTCGTCGAGGACCGGGACCGAATCGACGGTCGGTCGAACCTCGTCGTAGACCAGGCTGGGCTCGAATCCCGGCGTTCCGCGCTCGAGGTCGTCGAGGGTCAGCGAGTCGGCGAGCGCGGCGGCGATACCGCGCTGGTCGGCATCGGCGCCTTTTCGCATCCGATCCACGATCGTCTCGAAGTAGGGCCGGGACCCCTGCTGGGACATCTCGCCCGCCAGGTCCTTGCGAGCTCCCAAATCGGCGCTGGGGCCCTTCGCTTCGATGACGACGATTCGACCATCGGGAAATTCGCCGATGACGTCGAACACTCCGGGACCGTGGAGAGTCGTCACCCGCGTAGGCGGAACACCGTAATCGTTGGCCAGGGAATCCCGAGCCGCCGACTCGCCGAAGGCCTCTCCCGTCAAGGTGACCGCGTGGTGCGCCTGCCGCAGTTGTTCGGCGCTCGCCTCCGCTTGGCGGGATTCGTCGCGCGCGATCTCGGTTCCGTCGGCGTCCTTCCGGGCCGCGTACTGCGCGTCGTCGGCCTTCGCGTCTCGTAGCCCGTCGAGGTGCGCGCGGCGCTGGTCGACCAGGTCGGCGTGCCGGGCCACATCACCGGGGCGGGGCTCCTGGTGCCCGAGATCGCTCCACCTCGCGAAGTTGTCGATCGAGTTGCTGGGCACCGTGTACGTGTCGGTGTCGGCGGCGTAGTGCAGTGGAGGCACCGCCTCGCCTGCGCCGTCCTCGATCCCCTTGACCCGACGATTGCACACCCCGTCGGGATTGGGGCTGTTGTAGTAGCGGTTCCGGTACGCGGGGTCCTGCTCAGCGCGGTCCCTCGCGGTCGGATGCGCCTTGTTCGCTTCCGTGCCGGGGGTTTCGGACTCCACCGGCTCCCCCCGCGGCGGCTGGCGGAAGTCGTCGCTCCCGGAGCGTCGGCGCCCCCGGCTCTCCGCGTCGTCCGGGGCCGGGCCGGGGTCGTCGCCGTTCCGGGAGGGGTGGAAGCCGTCGGTTCCGGCGGGGGTGTGGGTGCCGTCGGGGTGGTGGGTGTCCCAGCCGCCGTTCGGGGGCCAGCCGGGGCGGCCGTCGGGGCCCAGGTCGGAGGCGAAGACGCGGCCGTTGCCGTCCGTCCAGGCGAGACCGCGGGGAGCCGTGACGGGCACGCCCAGCTCGTGGGCCAAGTCCCGGGCGAGGCCGCTGGTACCCGCGTCGCAGGACAGCAGGCGCAGCGGCTTTCCGTCCCAGTTCGGGTCGCGGCGCAGGACGTCCGCGAACTCCTGCGCGCTGAACGCGTGATCACCGACGCGGATCCGGCCGTCCGGCAGCGCGTGCACGTCCACCGTGTGGTGGACGCCGTCGTCCGGGACGCGCTGCGCGAGGTCCCGCATGCCCGGGTCGTGGTGGTAGGAGGAGCCGCCGGGCGTGTGCTCGCGAGTCGACTCCGCCTGGTCCAGCTGGTGCTGCCGTTCGGGAGTGCCCGGTTCGGCGTCCCGGTCGGGCGGCGAGTCGGCGTCGTGCGGGCGCTGGTCGGGGTCGTGCTGCCGGTTCGGGCCGTCGTGCGGCTCGGGGGCCTCGTGCGGGCGGTCCGGGCGCGGTTCGGTGGCGTCGTGCGCCGGGGACTCGGGGCGAGCAGGGCCGTCCGGGCGTGCGGCGCCTTCGGCGCGGGTGGGGTCGGGGCCGTCCGCGCGCGGCCGCTCCGGGCTACCGGTGTGCGGCCGGTCCTGCGCCGACGGCGGGGAGTCGGGGCGGTGCGGGCCGCGGGTCTCCGGCCCGTCCGCGGCGCGCGGCGACGCGTCCGGCCCGTTCGCGGGACCGGTGTCGGTGGTGCCACCGGTGCGGTGGGAATCCGCGGCACCGGAGTGGTGCGGTGCGGGTGAGTCGGTTCGGTGCGCCGGGCCGTCCGCCCTCGGTGGCGCAGCCGGACCGTCAGTCCTCGGCGGCGCGGCCGGGTCGCCCCAGTGCCGCGGATCGCCGGAGTGCCGCGGGCCGCCCGCCGACGGTGCGCCAGGGCGGGCGGAGGCTTCGCCGGCCGGGCCGTCCGCCCGCTGCGGTCCGTCCGGTCGTGCCGGGTTCGCGGGGCCGTCCGGATGCGATCGGACCGGCGGCCCGTCCGGGCGGGCCGGGGAGTGCGGTGCGGCTGCCGAGCGCTGGTCGGGGACCTCCGACGACCGGGTGTGCCTGCCGCCGGACGGCGGCGCCGCCGGTGCCTCCGCCGCTCCCCGGGCCGCCGGTGCGCGTTCGCCGCGCGGGCCGCCGGGCCTCGGCGAGTCGCCACCGATCGGGCGGCCCGCCGCCCCCGGAGTGCCGGACGTTCCGGTCCAGCCGCCGCCCGCGCCGGGACGGGACCCGCCGGACCCGGCGGAGCTCCCCCCAGCGGACGCGCCACCAGCCGGAGCGCCGCCTGCCGGGGCGCCGCTCATCGCGCCGCCAGCGGCACCGCCCTGATCACCGCGAGCGGGCGTGCCCGGCGCGGCGGGGGCGACCGCCGGTTCCGCCGGGCGAGCCGGTGCGTCCACATTGGACGCGGAGGCGGTGCCTGCGGGGCCGTTGCCCCCCGGCTGGCCGCGGTGCGCGGAATCCCCACCGCCGGGCGAAGCCGCACCGCCACCGCCCAGGCCGCCACCGGCACCTGCGGCGCTCGACGAGCCCGCACCGTCGCCGTGCGACCCGGCGTCCGCCGAACCACTGGAACCGCTCGGACTCCCCGCTCCCGAACCGGCGGAGTCCGCCCGCGCGGACGCGCCGGAACCGTCCGGCGCGGCGGCGCGGGCCGAGCCGCCGTCGTCCCCGCGCGGCGAACCTGCGGAGTCCGCGGAACGCGTCGAACCGCCGTCGGCATCGGAGTGCGCGCCAGTAGAACCGGTGGACCTGGTGGCGGGCCCGTCGGCGTCGGAGGTGCGCGCCGAACCGCCGTCGGCGTCCGGAGATCGGGTGGAGCCGCCGTCCGCGGCAGCGGCGCGCTGCGCGCCCGCATCGGAGTCGGTGGACCGCGCGGAGCTCCCGTCGGCATCGCCGGATCGCGTCGCACCGCCGTCCGAGCCCGGGGCGCGGCCGCCGTCGGAGTCCGGCCCGCGCGAGGTGCCACCGTCGGAGTCCGCGGCTCGCGTCGCGCCACCCTCGGCTTCGGTGGTGCGCGTGGACCCGCCCTCCGACTCGGCGGCCCGCGTCGCGCCACTGCCGGAGTCCGCGGCGCGGCCGGAGCTCGCATCGGAATCCGCGGACCGCGCGGACCCGCTGTCGGCTTCGCCGGATCGCGTGGACCCGCCGTCGGTATCGCCGGACCGAGTGGACCCGCTGTCGGTGTCCCCGGTGCGCGTGGACCCGGTGTCGGTGTCCGTGGAGCGCGTGGACCCGCTGTCGGATTCGGCGGTGCGCGCCGAGCCGCTGTCGGCATCGCCGGATCGCGTGGACCCGCCGTCGGCGTCCCCGGACCGCGCGGAACCGCCGTCGGACCCGCTGTCCGCGCCGGAACGCGGTTCGCCGCCGCCGGAGCCAGACTGCCCGCCGTCCCCGCGCGCCCCCGAGTCCGAGCCGCCGGACGCCCCGGAATCCGAGCCTCCCGACGAGCCGCTGCTCGCCGCCCCGGATGAATCTCCCGAGCCTGCACCGGAATCACCGGACAGCATGTCCTCGATGGACGAACGAGATCCGCCGGAACCGCCGTCCGCGGCCGAATCCGAGTCGCCCGTCCCGGAACCGGATTCGCTCCGATCCGAGCCGCCCCCGTCCGAACCGCCCCCGTCCGAGCCGCCCGAGGCCGAGCTGCTCGACGACGAAGCCCCCGTGCCGTCCCCGGAATCCCCGGCCCCGCTCGTGTCGGGCACGTCCGGTGCGTCGAAGTGGTTCGACAGGGCCGCGCCCCCGGCGCCCATGCCCGCGCCCATCGCGCCGCCGGACATGGCGCCGGTGCCGACGTCGCTCCAGTCGATCTCGCCTTCGGTGATGAGCTGTTCGGCGGCGCTGCCGATGGCGCCCTGCGCGGCACCGGTGGCCGCGCCCTTGACGGCTTCGGCGCCGACGCTCTTCGCGGCGCTCTCCCCGGCCGCGCCGGCCGCATCGCCCGCGGCCCGTCCGGCGGCGCTCGCCGCGCTGCCCGCCGCATCGCCCGCGGCGTCCCCGGCGGCCCGCCCGGCCGCTCCCGCCGCGGTTCCGGCGGCGTCCCCCGCGGCGTCGCCGACGGCTCCGGCGGCCTTGCGGGCGGCGACGTTGCCGACGCCCTCGAAGACGCCGCCGACGGTGCCGCTGATCGCACCGCTGATGGCGGCGTCCTTGAACTTCCCGCCGTCGAGGCCCTTGCGCTCGCCGGAGGCGATCTGGACGCCCTGCACCGCGGCCTCGATGGCGACGGAGGTGGCGACCTCGATGGCGACGTTCTTGGCGATGCTCAGCACCAGCTGCTTGAAGATCTGCATCACCACGGTGCGGGTGATGCCCTGGGCGATGGGGATGCCGGCGGTGGACGCGCCGAAGCTGAACGCCGCGCTCGCGATCATCGCGGCGATCTGGATGGCCAGCGCGATCAGCGAGGCGATGATGGTGAGCTTGGTGTGCTCCACGTCCAGCGCCGCGTCGTCGCAGCCTTGCGCGAGCTGCTCGCACGCCTCCTGGATCTTCGGCAGCGCGGCCTCGCCGCCGTTGCCGATGTCCTGCCACAGCTGCTCGAACGCGTCGTGGGTCTGGCCCTCCATGCCGCTGAGCGACTGGGTGGCGCCGCCGTTCGCGTCGGTGGTGACGCCTCCGACGCCGTCACCCGCGGCGCGCCAGGCGTCCGCGAGGCGGCGCAGCGCGTCCTCGTCACCTTCCGGCCAGGACTGTCCGACGACGATCGGCAGCAGCCACTTGACCTCGTCGGGCATCTCGAGACTCATCGCGGTACGACTCCCCAGTCGATCTACGGCCCGCGCGGGCCCGGTGTCAGCTCTGCGGCACGTTCGCGATGTCGGAGGCGGACTCGGCGTCGCGGCCTTCGGTGTCGTCGGCGGTGGCCTTCAGGTTGTCCATGATGTTGCCGAGGGCTTCGGCGAGCTTCCCGATGCCGTCGGTGACGTCGGTGCTGTTCTGCACGTAGGTCTCGGCGAACTTCTGCCCGGCCTCGTCATCGCCCCAGCACTCGCCTTCACCGTCCAAACTGGACTTGAGCTGCTTGAGGACCTCGTCGAGCCGGTCCCCGGCGGCGCCGATGCGCGCACCGCCCGCCCGGATCTCCTCCGGGCGCATCCGCATCCGGCCGCTCACCAGCGGCCCTCCGTCATGAACGACTGCGGCGGCTCGTCGTCGTCCTCGGCGGGGCGGTCCCGCTGCGGCCGCGAGGCCTGCTTCCCGGTGCGGGCGGCGCGTTCCGCGGCCGGGTCCGGCGGGGCGACGAGCGGGCCGCTGCTGGGCATGAAGTCCGCCAGGTAGGGGGCGCCCGCGAACAGGTCGGGCAGCTCGGGTGGCTCGGCGAGCGAGGCGAAGTCCGATTGCAGGGACTGCTGGGCGCTGCCGGTCGCCTCGCGGACGACGCTGGTGATGGTGCGGGCCAGCTGTTCCGGGGTGGTGCGCTCGAAGGCCTTCGAGCTCAGCAGCAGCTGCTCCAGGGTTCCGGTCGCGTCCACCCGGGCGGTGATCACGCCGTCCTCCGAGGTGACCTCGTGGGTCTTGGCCGCCGCCTCGGACTGCTTCTCCTGGATCTCGGCGGTGCGGCGGCGCAGGTCCGCCAGCATGCCGTCGATCTGGCCGCGCAACGCGTCGTTGCCCGCCTGCAGCTGCTGCCGCCGCGCCGCATCGGACTGGTCCGGACTGGACACCGTCGCCTCCCAGAGTGTTGTTCCGCCGCACACCGTCGAGATCGCCCCAGCGCAGTGCCGTTGTGCGGGTCTTCGGCCGGGGGTTCTCCGGCCGTTGCCGAGCATGACGCCCGCGATCGTCGATCGGTGCCCCTCGTGGCGAAAATGACTCCGTTCGGCCTAGTCGATCAGGCCGAAGGGCCTAGTGGTGCCTGCACAGGGCGCGTTCGGTGCTGTCCGCCGGGTAGGGGGAGTCGCGCAGCACCTGGGCGGTGGTCAGCTCGCCCCGCTCGTGCCCGGCGCAGAGCGCGGCCAGCAGGGCCAGCTCGTCCCGCTGGGTGCGCACGGCCGCCGCGTCGACGGGTTCCCCGTGGCCGGGCACGACGACCTCGGCTCGCAGCGCGAGCAGCGCGTCGAGCGCATCCGGCCAGGTCCGCGGGTGGGCGTCCTCGAAGTCCGGCGGCGCGCCCTGCTCGACGAGGTCGCCCGCGAACACCACGCCCGCGTCCGGCACCTCCACCACCAGGTCGTGATCGGTGTGCGCCGGGCCGAAGTGGTGCAGCCGCACCGGTCTGCCGCCCAGGTCGAGCTCGGCGCGGTCGCCGACCGGCCGGTCCGGCGGGACGACCTCGCTGCGCTCCACCGCCGCCGCGACCTCCGGGCGACCCTCGTCCCGGTAGTGCGCGCTCCACTCGCGGCGCTGCCGCTCGGCGTGCCCGCGCAGGAAGGCGGCGCAGCCCTCGTGGGCGTGCACCGGGGCGGGCCGGAACGCGGCGGTGCCGAAGCAGTGGTCGAAGTGGCCGTGGGTGAGCACCACCTCGCAGGGCAGCGCCGTCTTCGCCCGCACCGCCGCCGCCAGCTCCGCGCCCTGCCGGTGGTCGCCGCGGGTGTCGATCACCAGCGCTCGCTCGGCGCCCAGCACCAGCCCGGTGCCCAGGTCCAGCTCCGCGTACCGCCGCACCCACACCGCCTCCCCGACGGCCACCCAGCGGCCGGTCACGACGAGGCCCCCGGCTGCTCGCCGCGGGCGGGACGGGTGGTGCGGAGCCCGGTCATGGATCAACCGTAACCAGGGTGCGGGTCGGCGGTGGGGCGTTTGGCACACTGCCTGCGTGCGCGTCTACCTAGGATCCGATCACGCAGGCTTCGACCTGAAGAACCACCTGGTCACGTGGCTGACCGAGCGAGGTCACGAGGTGACCGACGTGGGCCCGGCGGCCTACGACGCCCAGGACGACTACCCGCCGTTCTGCGTCGAGGCGGCCCGCCGCGTCGTCGCCGACGAGGGCAGCCTCGGGCTCGTCATCGGTGGCTCCGGCAACGGCGAGCAGATCGCCGCGAACAAGGTCCCCGGCGCCCGCGCGGCCCTGACCTGGAGCGTCGACACCGCGAAGCTGGCCCGCCAGCACAACAACGCGCTGCTCGCCGGCATCGGTGCGCGGATGCACGCCGTCGAGGAGATCGAGGAGATCGTCGAGGCGTTCCTCGGCACCGAGTTCGAGGGCGGCAGGCACCAGCGCCGCATCGACCTGCTCTCCGACTACGAGCGGACCGGCACCCCGCCGGCGCTGCCCGCGGAGTGAACTGACATGACCGGTGCACGCCCGGCGACCGCGCTGCTGACGCCGCTGGTGGCGTTCGGCGGTGCGGTGCTGGGCGTGCTCGTCCTCTTCTCCGCCCAGCGCGCGTTGAGCCCCTACCTGGTGGGCGGCCCCGGTGCGACCTGCACCGCGCCGGATTGCGCGCTGGGCGTCGGCCTGTGGCTGCTGGTCGGCGGATTCCTCGCGGTGTGCTTGGCGTTCGTCGCCGGGACCGCGGTGGCGCTGGTCAAGGGTGC
Source organism: Saccharopolyspora sp. NPDC047091 (assembly GCF_040643635.1). NCBI lineage: Bacteria > Bacillati > Actinomycetota > Actinomycetes > Pseudonocardiales > Pseudonocardiaceae > Saccharopolyspora > Saccharopolyspora sp. NPDC047091. The sequence goes on along the minus strand of NZ_JBEYUS010000006.1, from coordinate 119,312 downwards.
GGCGCCGGGAGCGGTGCGCCGCGGCCTCGTCGTCGCCGGCTGCTGCGTGCTGGCCTACCTGATCGAATCGATCGTGCTGTGGGTGCTGTTCTGAGCGCGGCGCGACGGCCGGTGGCGTGCGATGCCTGAAGGCCACACCTTGCACCGGCTCGCCGGGCTGCACGATTCCCGCTTCGGCGGTCACCTGGTCCGGGTGTCGAGCCCGCAGGGCCGGTTCGCGGGCGGCGCCGCCCGGCTGGACGGGGCGCGGTTCGAGCGCGCCGAGGCGCACGGCAAGCACCTGTTCCACTTCTACGGCCCCGAGGTCGTGCACGTGCACCTCGGGTTGTACGGCACGTTCACCGAGTTCCCGTTGCCACCGCAGGAACCGCGCGGGCAGGTGCGGATGCGGATCATCGGGCCCGGCTGCGGCACCGACCTGCGCGGCCCCACGGCCTGCGAGCTGATCACGCTCGACGAGGTGGCCGCGCTGCGCGACCGGCTCGGCCCCGACCCGCTGCGCGCCGACGCCGAACCCGAACGCGCGTGGGAGCGGATCTCGCGGTCCCGCACGTCGATCGCGGCGCTGCTGCTGGACCAGAAGGTGCTGGCCGGGGCGGGGAACGTGTACCGGGCGGAAGTGCTGTTCCGGCACGGCATCCCGCCGCGCACCCCGGGCCGCGAACTGGGCGAGCGGGCGTGGAAGCTGATCTGGACCGATCTGGTCGAGCTGATGGCCGACGGCGTGCGCGTCGGCCGCATCGACACGGTCCGCCCGGAGCACGAACCGGCGGCGATGGGCCGCGAGCCGCGGCAGGACCGGCACGGGGGAGAGGTCTACGTGTACCGGCGGGCGGGGGCGCCGTGCCTGGTCTGCGGTGCGCCGATCGCCACCGCGGACCTGTCCGGGCGCAACCTGTACTGGTGCCCGGTGTGCCAGTCGACCCCCGCCACCGCGGGGTGAACGGCCCGTTCGCCCGGTGCGGGCTGGTGGGTGGCCCGTTCACCTGAGCGGAACCGGGTCTCAGAAGCCGAAGTCGCCCAGGTCGAAGTCGAAGTCCCCGAAGTCGCCGAAGTCGCCGCCTGGATCGTCGCCGCCGAAGTCGTCGGGGGCTCCGGTGTCTCCGGGGTCTCCGCCGTCGCCGAGCGCGCCCGGGTCGCCGAGGTCCCCGACGTCCCCGGCCGCGGCCGCTTCCGGCACCCCGGCCATGCCGCTGAACATGGCGCTCATCAGCAGGAACGAACCCGCGCCCCAGGCCCCGGCGACCAGCGCGGGCTTCCACCACGGCTCGCTGTACCAGCCTTCGGGCACCGGGCGGCCCGCGACGCGTCCGCCGGGGTAGTAGTGCGGGGTGGTGTCGCCGGGGGTGGGGGAGGCGACCTGCTGCTTGCCGTCGACCTCGACCTCGCGGTGCTCGGTGACCTTCCCGGCCCCGTGGCTGAGGTCGGGCAGCTCGGGTCCGGGGTCGAGTCCCATCGCGGTGCGGGCGGCGCGCACGTAGTAGAGGCCTTCCATCGCGGTCTGCGTGGTGAGCCTGCACTGCTCGGCGGAGGACGCCTGGTCGAGCTGGGACACGGCGGCCTGGTGCCGTTCGGCGGCATCGGCCATGGCCTGCTTCGAGGCGTCGTCGGTGCCGTCGATGTTGAGCACCTGTCCGCCGAGCCGCTCCACCCAGCGCCGCGCCTCGGCGCGCGAGTCGTCGAGTTCTCGCTGCTGGTGGGCGAGGTTCTGCCTGCGGGACCACCACACAGCACCGATGATCACGACCGCGGCGACGATGATCAGGATGAGTGCGCCCATGGTCCCTCCGAACCGATCCGGGGCGGACCTGCCGCCGCGTCCACACTTTCGACGGTACCCGTTCGGAGGAAGTGCCGGAGCGGTCGAGCAACCCTCAGCGACCGGTCGGTGACGCGAGGTGCCGCCCCCACCGCCACCTGCCGAACCGTGCGGCGAACCAGTTCCCCCGCCAGCGCCGAACCGCGAACCGGCCTTCCTGTCGGCGGCGAACCAGCCTGCTCGCCAGCGGCGCAACCGTCTTCCGGTCAGCGGCGAAGCCGCTGAGCAACGACCACCAGAGCAACCGGCACCGCCGCGGGTTCTCAGCGGTTCCCTCGCGAGGACGGCGTTTTCGCCTGTGGCGGAGCCACCGGTGAAAACGATCCCGCAGCGAGGGAACCGCTGAGGTTCCGCCACCGGACCGCTGTGCAACGGAGGTGGGGAAAGCTCAGCCCAGCGGGATCTCGGTGATGGTCTCCCACTCTGAGCAGGAGTGGTCCCGGTTGAGCCGCACCAGCGACACCGCGGAGCTCTTCGCGGTGGTCGGGTCGACGTCGGTTCCGCCGAGGGTGGCGACCGCGAAGATCGCGGGCCCTTCGGTGGTGGAGAACGCGAGGCTGATGTGCCGGTCGACCTCTTCGGGCTCGGCGGGCAGCTGGTCGGCGCCGAGCACGTCGGCGGTCGCGGCGCGCAGCCGTTCCCGCAGGTCCCACAGCGAGGTCTGCGGTTCGGCGGGCAGCGACAGCGATTCGGGCAGCACCACGGCGCGGTGGAAGGCCAGCGCGAGCGGGTTGAACCCGGCGAGGCGTTCGCGGGCGGCGGCGGCGAGTTCGTCGGTGCGCTCCGGTGGGACCTCGTCGGTGAACCCGACCTCTTGCACGAGGATGTGCATCCATTCGAGGGGGACGAGGTCGAACCCGGGCAGGTCGCGCAGCGCGTACTGGTACTGGTTCACCAGGTTGCGCAGCCCGGGCTGGTCGGCGAACGGCAACAGCCAGGCGTAGCTGGTGCGGCCGGAGTGCCATCCGGGTCGCCAGCGGGCGTGGTTGCGGACCTGGTCGGCGTGCGGCAATTCGGTCACCCTTCAAATAGTGCACCGGCAGGCGCCGTTGTGGGGCGACCTTGAGCTATCTCACGGTGGTGGTGTCGGTGCGGTCACCGCCGTGTTTCCCGTCCTGCGGGCCGGGTTTCCGCACCTGGTCGAGGGTGGCGGCGGCGTCGGAGTCGCGCACCCGCAGGGACAGCAGCAGTCCGGCGACGCCGAAGCCGATGGAGGCGAGGAACGCACCCCGGTAGGCGGCCATCTGCACCTGCTCGGCGGCGCCGGCCGCGGTCATGTCCACGGTGGACGCGAAGGCGGTGCTGAGCGTGACGAAGAGGGTGGCGCACACGGCGGTGCCGAGCGCGGTCGCGACCTGTCTGCTGGCGTTGAACAGCGAACTGGCGTGCCCCATCGCGGGCCCGGTGATGCGCGCGAACGCGGCGGTCTGCAGCGGCGTCATCAGCAGCCCCATCCCGAGGCCGAGCCACATGAGCAGCGCCACCAGGAACCACACCGGGGTGGTGGTGCCGAGCAGCTGCAGCGCGCCCCCGACCGAGATGATCATGCAGAACCCGATGAGCAGCAGCCTGCGCGGCCCGACGCGCCCGTAGATGCGGCTGACGACCTGGGTGGCGATGAGCATGGTCAACGCCTGCGGCATCAGCACCAGCCCGGATTCGAACGGGGTGTAGCCGCGCAGGTTCTGCAGGAACAGCGGCAGCAGGAACAGCGTCCCGAAGATCGCGCCGGTGGAGCAGATGAGCAGCGCGTTCCCGGTGCCGAACAGCCGGTCGCCGAGCAGCCGCAGGTCCAGCATCGGTTCGGGGGTGCGCAGTTCGCGCACCACGAGCCCGCAGATGAGCAGCACCGCGGCCAGCAGCACGCCCCACGCCGACGGCCGCCCCCAGCCGAGCTGGGCGCCCTGGTCGAGCGAGACCAGCAGCGTGGCCAGCCCCGCCCCGGCGAGCACGAATCCGGGCAGGTCGAAGCGGCCCGGCCGGTCGCGTTGCTCCTCCTTGAGGAACAGCACGGTGAACAGCAGCGCGACGGCGCCGACGGGCACGTTGATGAAGAAGATCCACCGCCAGCTGGCGTACTGCACGAGCACGCCGCCGAGCAGCGGCCCGAGCGCGGGCGCGACGGTGATCGGGATGGACAGCACCGCGGAGGCCTTGGCGCGCTCGTGAGCGGGGAACGCGCGGAACAGCATCGCCTGTCCGACGGGCACCAGCATGCCGCCGCCGACGCCCTGCAGGATGCGCGCGCCGATGAGCATCCACATCTCGGTGGACAGCCCGCACAGCACGGACGCGAGGGTGAACAGCACGATGGCGAGCTCGAAGGTGCGCTTGCTGCCGAACCGGTCGGCGATCCAGCCGGAGGACGGCACGAACACGGCGAGGCTGATCATGTAGCCGGTCAGCACCCACTGCAGGGTGCCTTCGCCCACGTGGAACTCCCGCCCGAGCGTCGCGAGCGCGACGTTGAGGACGGTCATGTCCAGGATCTGCATGATCAGGCCGAGGACGAACGTGATCCCGACCAGCCACTTGTACTCAAGACGTCGCACTGCTGTCCCCCGGCTCCCCTCCTGCGGCTGCGCTGCGCGCGCCGACCTCCAGGATGAGGCACACCACCGACAGGGGGCCACGGGGTTTCGGCCCCACCGCCGCACCGGCCGCACCCGCACCAGCGGAAACGCCCGTTCCCGCACGTTTTCGGGGAAGAACGGGGAAAACCGGTGTCCTGGCGAGCCGGAACTCGACGCAGAGCTTCGCAGCGGCCGAAGGGGAGAAAGCGCCCGAGTTCCTGCGCGGAGAGTGTTGTAACGGATGCGGAGGGTGTCATCGATTCGTTCTGCGACGGGCTCCTGATCCGGGAGCTGCGGGACGGTGGAGGCACGCCATGAGCATCAACGACCGCGTCTACGAACTGGCGAACAAGGTGCTCCAGCAGAAGGCGGCCATCGAAACCGAAGAGGCGACCAAGAACGCGTTCGTGATGCCTTTCATCGGAACCGTCCTCGGGTACGACGTGTTCAACCCGTCGGAGGTCATCCCGGAGTTCACCGCCGACGTCGGGGTCAAGAAGGGCGAGAAGATCGATTACGCGCTGGTCCACGGTGGCGAGGTCCAGGTCCTGGTCGAGGCGAAGAAGATCGGGCAGCCGCTCAGGATCGAGCACTCGTCCCAGCTGTTCCGCTACTTCGCCGTCACGAACGCCCGCGTCGCCGTTCTGACGAACGGTCAGGTCTACGAGTTCTACACGGATCTCGACGCCCCGAACAAGATGGACGAGAAGCCGTTCCTGGTCCTGGACCTCGGTGCCGTCGACCCCACGGTGCTGCCCGAGCTGGCGAAGCTGACGAAGGAGTCCTTCGACCTGGATTCGGTGCTCAACGCCGCCGGTGAGCTCAAGTACGTCGGGCAGATCAAGCGGGTGCTGGCCGCCGAGTTCCGCGAGCCGAGCGCCGAGTGGGTCAAGTTCTTCGCTTCGCGCGTGTACGAGAAGAACGTGACGTCGAAGGTGCGCGAGCAGTTCGCGACGCTGGTGTCCAAGGCTTCCGCGCAGTTCCTCGCCGAACAGGTCAACTCCCGGCTCAAGACCGCGCTCGGGGAGGACGCCTCGCCCGCCCTCCCCGAGTCCGTGGAATCCGGCGTGAGCAGGGCCGCCACCGGCGATGTCGTCGAAGGCACTGCGGATCCCGCGAAGGCGGCGAAGCTCGTCGTCACCACCGATGAGGAGATCGAGGGGTTCCAGATCGTGCGGGCGATCGTGTGCAGCGATGTCGACGTGGACCGGGTCGCCGCCCGTGACACCCAGACCTACTTCGGCATCCTCTTCGACGACAACAACAGGAAGCCGATCGCCCGGTTGTGGTTCAACCGCGCGCAGAAGTACCTCGGGGTGTTCGACGAGGACAAGAACGAGAACAGGGTGCCGATCGACTCACCGCAGGACATCTACCAGCACGCCGACGTCCTCCGGAAGACGGTGTCGGCCTATCTGAACCGCGAAGCCTGACGGCCGGCCGTTCGGCCGCCAGGTCGGCGGCCGAACGGGCCGGGATCAGCGGCCGGTGGGGCGGTGGAGGTAGCGGCCGGCGGGGTCGCCGCGGACGGTGCCCTCGTCGAAGATCCGCCTGCCGCGCAGGAACGTGGTCTCGACGGTGGCGCCGATCTCCATGCCGCGGAACGGCGTGTACTCCTGGGTGGATTCGGAGTCGCCGGGGTCGACGACGAACGAGCGGTCCGGGTCGACGAGGGCGATGTCGGCGTCGAAGCCGGGCGCGATGTCGCCCTTGGTGGGCAGGCCGAGGCGCCGGGCCGGGTTGGTGGACAGCAGTTCGGCGACCGAGGACATCGGCAGCCCGCGCCTGCGGCCTTCGCCGACGAGGCCGGGCAGCAGGTATTCGGTGCCGCCGAACCCGGATTTCGCGGCGAACACGTCGGACGGGTCGTCGCCGAACTTCTTCTCCTCCTTGCAGCAGGCGTGGTCGGACACGACCCAGCTGACGTCGCCCGCCAGCAGGTGCTCCCAGAGGGCTTCGACGTCGGCGCGGGGCCGCAGCGGCGGGTTGACCTTGCCGCCGACGCCGTCGGCGGTGCTGACGTCGGCGAGCAGGTGGCCGATGGTGACCTCGCGGCGGAAGTCGACGTGCGGGAAGGCCTTCGCCATCACCATCGCCGCCTCCATCGCCTTCGCCGACGACAGGTGCAGCAGGTTGATGGTGGGCAGGCCCGTCTCGTGCGCGAGGTAGGAGGCGATGGTGACCGCCAGGCCTTCGGAGTGCGGCGGGCGGGACGCGCTGTAGGCCTCCAGCCCGGAGAGCTCGCCCTCCTCCTCCACGAGCCGGGTGTAGGCGGTCATGATCTCCGCGGTCTCGCAGTGCAGCGACAGCGAGATCTGGTCGGCGATGTCCGGGTTGGCCTCGCGGGCGGCCTGGATGCCGCGCATGACGAACTCGAAGTGCGCGATGTCGTAGCGCTCGCCCTCGGGGATCATCAGGAAGTCGCTCTGGTCGGTGGAGCGCCCGTGCAGCCCGTGGCTGCCGTAGAACATGAAGATCTTGAACGAGGTGACGCCGTGCTCCCGGACCAGCGCCGGGATCTCGTCGATGTGCGAGGACTGCATCGGGGCGAGGTGGAACGCGTAGTCCACGTACGAGCGGCCCTCGGCCGCGCCGAGCACCTCGGGGAACACCTCGGCGTACGGGCCGCCGCGGTTCAGGTAGTACTGCCCGGTCCGCATGTAGGTGAGCGAGGTGGTGACCCCGCCCTGCGCGCAGGCGCGGCTCTCGGTGGCGGTGTCCTCGGCCAGCGGGTTGTAGATGCCCCAGTGCTGGTGGGCGTCGACGACGCCGGGGAAGGCGAGCAGCCCGCGACCCTCGTGGACCTCGGTGCCCTCCGGTACCGCCAGGTCCGGTCCGACCTCGGCGACGACGCCGTCGGCGATCGCGATGTCGGCGCGGAACGGTTCGCCGCCGCCGGGGCGGACGACTCGGACGTCGCGGACGATCAGGTCGGGTCGGGTCATCGGGCACCTTCCGAGGGGTTGCGGGTGGACCGGGCGAGGTGCCCGGCGGCCAGGTAGGCGAGGCCCAGCGCGGGCAGCAGTCCGTTGCCCGCCAGGTAGCCGGCCGCGCCGTGGCCGGAGATCCCGGCGGCGGCGCCACCGGAGGCGTACAGGCCGGGAACGGGTTCCCCGGCTAGGTCCAGGACGCGGGCGTGCTCGTCGACGAGCAGCCCGCCCTGGGTGTGGAACAGCGCCGGGACGATCTCGACGGCGTGGTACGGCGGGTGCAGCGCGGCCGTCGCGGCGCGGCCGAACCGGTCGGCGCGGGTTCCGGCGGCCACGGCGGCGAGGTCGGCGAGCTCCCGCTCCAGCGCCGCGGCGGGCACCCCGATCAGCTCGGCGAGCCCCGCCGGATCGGCCGCGCGCCGCACGGCGCCCGCGGCGAGCACGTCCCGGTAGTCGCCGAAGGCGCGGCACAGCCCGTCGATCCGCTCGTCGAAGACCAGCCAGCCGCGGCCGCCGGGCCGCCCGGCGAGCACCGCGGCGTATTCGGAGTAGCCGGTCGTCTCGTCGCCGAACCGGGTGCCGCCGGAGTCGACGACGGCACCGCCGTGCATCACCGCCGTCCAGGTCACCAGGGTCCGGGCGGCCGCGGACAGCGCGGCGTGGCCCTGGTAGGCGTCGAGGAACCCGGTGGCGGCGCCGAGCTCCCGGCCGATCCGCAGCGCATCGCCGCGGGAGTGCTCGCCGCCGTGGTAGTGCGCGTCCGCGATGTCCGGCAGGTGGGCCGCGACGAGCTCGCGGTCGGCGCCGTAGCCGTTGGTGGCCAGCAGCACCGCGCGGGCGGTGATCTCCTCGCGCTCCCCGGCCGGGTTCTCCAGCACGGCGGTCCGGCCGTCCGGCGCCGGTTCGACGCCGACGAGCCGGGCCGGGGCGAGCAGGTCGATGCGCTCGCTGCGGTCCACCGCGTCGAGCAGGTGCCCGAGCAGCGCCGAACCGTGCCGCCCGGGGAGGCTGTGCACCCGCGGGACCGCGTGGCCCGGGTAGTCGAAGTCGGTGGGCAGCTCGATCGGCAGGCCCACGTCGTCGGCCAGCCATTCCACGAGCTCGGCGCCCACCCGCGCCAGCGCCGCCGCGATGCGCCGGTCGGCGGTGCCGCCGGTCTTGCGGTCGACGTCGGCGAGGAACAGCTCGGGTGAGTCGGAGATCCCGGCGGCGGCCTGGAAGCGCGATCCGGGCCCCGGGATCATCGCGGTCGACATCGAGGTGTTGTTGCCGCGGCGGAAGTCCGCGTCCGAGTCGACCACCAGCACGTCGAGCCCCAGCTGCGCCCCGCGGATCGCGGCGATCAGCCCGCCGCCCGCTCCGGCGACCACGAGATCGACATCGATCGTCATCGCTTTCTCCTCACTACCAGCACGGTTCAATTTGTTTCGCTGAGCGGAACGGAATTGAATGCGGCTGGTGTTTCGATAAGAGCACTCTGCCTGGCTCTATGCAAGAACCTGCACGAATTTCTTGACATTGCGCGGTTCGAGCACTCACTGTCGTTCCGGTAAGCGGTACGACGATCGGGGCAATCGGAGGGACGACGTGGCGGAGATGACCGGGGGCACCGGGGCCACCGAACGGGTGGCGGACGTGCTGCTGCTGTTCACCGACGGGCCGCCGACGCTCGGCGTGAGCCGGGTGTCCCGCGAACTCGGCCTCTCGAAGGCCGTGGTGCACCGCATCCTGCAATCGCTGACCGCGCGGGACCTGATCGCCTACGACGCGGCGAGCCGCGAGTACCGGCTCGGACCGGCCGCGGCCGCGCTGGGCAGCCGGGCGCTGCGCGAATCCGACCTGCGGACCACGGCGCTGCCGTTCCTCGCCGAATTGCGCGACCGGCTGCACGAGACCGTCACGATCAGCGCGAAGGTGCACGGCGGCCGCGTCTACCTCGACCAGGTCGTCGGCACCCACGAGATCACCATGTCGGTGGAGCTCGGCCGCCGGTTCCCGCTGCACGCCGGATCGTCCGGCAAGTGCATGCTCGCCCACTCCGCGCCGGATGAGGTGGACCGGCTGCTCGCCGGGGAACTCGCCGCGCTCACCCCCGCGACGCCCACCGATCCGGCCGCGCTGCGCGCCGAGCTGGAGCGGATCCGGCGGCTCGGCTACGCGGCCTCCGAGGGGGAGCGGCAGAGCGACGCCGGTTCGGTCGCGGTCCCGGTGTTCGGCCCCGGCGGGCTGGTGGGCGCGGTCTCGGTGTGCGGGCCCCGCTACCGGGTGACCGACGAGTTCGTCGCCGCCACCGCACCCGAGCTGATCGAGACCGCGGACCGCGTCACCGCCCGCCTCGGGGGACTCGTCCCGCAGCGACCCGTCACCAGTGGAGGAACGCGATGACCCACGACCACCCCGCGGACTCGGTCCTCCCGGCGCTGGACGGCCTGAAGGTCCTCGACGCCTCCACCCTGTTCGCCGGGCCGCTGGCCGCCACGCTGCTGGGCGACCACGGCGCCGACGTCATCAAGATCGAGCACCCGCGCGGCGACCCGGCGCGGACGCACGGCGCGCAGAAGGACGGCGTCGGGCTCTGGTGGAAGATGCTGGCCCGCAACAAGCGGGCGATCACCCTGGTGCTGTCCACGCCGCGCGGCCGGGAGCTGTTCCTCGACCTCGCGGCCGACGCCGACGTGGTGATCGAGAACTTCCGGCCCGGCACGCTGGAGCGCTGGGGCCTCGGCTGGGAGGAGCTGTCCGCCCGCAACCCGCGGCTCGTGCTGGCGCGGGTGACCGGGTTCGGGCAGACCGGCCCGTACTCGTCGCGGCCCGGCTTCGGCACCCTCGCCGAGGCGATGAGCGGATTCGCCGCCATGACCGGGGAACCGGACGGGCCGCCGACGCTGCCGCCGTTCGGGCTCGCCGACGGCGTCGCCGCGCTCACCACCGCGTTCGGCATCCTCACCGCGCTGCGGGCGCGGGAGAGCACCGGGCGCGGGCAGGTGCTGGACACCGCGATCATCGAGCCGCTGCTGCACCTGCTCGGGCCGGGCCTGATCGCCTACGACCAGCTCGGGGTGCTGCAGCCGCGCACCGGGAACCGCTCGTCGAACAACGCGCCGCGCAACACCTACCGGTGCTCCGACGGCCGCTGGGTCGCGGTCTCCACCAGCGCCCAGTCGATCGCCGAGCGGGTGATGCGGCTGGTCGGCGCCCCGGAGCTGATCGACGAGCCGTGGTTCGCCAGCGGCGCGGGCCGCGCCGAGCACGTGGCGGAGCTGGACGCGGCCGTCGGTTCCTGGATCGCCGCCCGCGACCGGGACCAGGTCGTCGCCGGCTTCGAAGAGGCGCAGGCCGCCGTCGCCCCGATCTACACCGCGGCCGACGTGCTCGCCGATCCGCACTTCAACGCGCTCGGCAGCATCGTGACGATCGACGACGAGGAACTGGGCCCGGTCCGCTTCCAGAACACCCCGTTCCGGCTGTCGGACACGCCCGGTTCGGTCCGCACCACCGGCCCGCGGCTCGGCGCGCACACCGCGGAGGTGCTGGGGTCCCTCGGCGTCGACGCCGGTGAGCTGGACCGGCTGCGCGAGCAGGGGGTCGTGTGAGCGCCCTCGGCCGGGCGCGGAGCTGGCTGTACGTGCCCGCGCACCGGGAGGACCTGGTCACCAAGGCCCTCGACGGGGCGGCCGACGCCGTGGTCCTGGACCTGGAGGACGCGGTCCCGCCCGCGGCGAAGGACCGCGCCCGCGGCTGCGCGGCGGCCCGCGCGGGCGAGCGGACCTGGGTGCGGATCAACGGTTCCGGAACCCCGTGGGCCGCGGCCGACGCCGAAGCGCTGGCCGGGTCCGGCGCCGCCGGGCTGCGGGTGCCGAAGGCGGAGGACCCGGCCGCGGTCGCCGCGCTGGCCGAGCGGACCGGGCTGCCGCTGCACCTGCTGGTGGAGAGCGCCCGCGGCCTGGAGCGGGCCTTCGAACTCGCCACCTGCCACCCGCTGGTCGCCGGGATCTCCCCGGGCGAGACCGATCTGGCCGCGGACCTGCGGATCCGCGACCGCACCGAGCTCGGCTGGGCGCGGTCCCGGATCGTCACCGCCAACCGGGCGGCCGGGCTGCCCAGCCCGGTCGCCAGCGTGTGGACCGACCTGGCCGACACCGCGGGCCTCGCGGCGGACAGCGCCGCCCTGCGCGACGCCGGGTTCTTCGGCCGCTCGGTGATCCACCCCCGCCAGATCGACCCCGTCCACCAGGCCTTCACCCCCGACGCGGACGAGGTGGCGCGGGCGCGGTCCCTGCTGGCCTCGGTCGGCGCCGCGGGCGCCGCCGCCTGGGTGGACTCCGACGGCCGCTTCGTCGATCCGGCCGTCGTCGCCGGGGCCCGCTGGGTCGCCGAACTGGCCGATGAGCTGCAGCAGCACCACGAACCGGGCCGTGCCGCGGCCGGGAAGGAGAACCCGTGACCGACGCCCTGCTCGGCGCCGTGCGCGCCGGGACCCGCATCATCGAGCTCGGCCACCCGCTGTACACGGGGATGGCGGGCTCGCCGAACCACCCCGGATTCCGGATGACCCTGGAACGCCGCCACGGCGACGCGGTCCGCCCCGACGGCGGCTCGGCGTCCAACGAGGTGATCGTCACCGGCGGGCACACCGGCACCCACGTCGACGCGCTCGCCCACGTCAGCCACGACGGCAAGCTGCACGGCGGCGCCGACGCGGCCGAAGCGCAGCGCGGCGGCAAGCACACCGTGCACGGCGCGGAGACGATTCCGCCGATGGTGACCCGCGGGGTGTTCCTCGACGTGGCCGCGGCGCACGGCGTGGACGTGCTGGAACCCGGCTACGGCATCACCGCCGAGGACCTGGCGCTGGCCGCGGAGCGCGCAGGCGCCGAACCCGGCCCCGGCGACGTCGCCGTGGTGCGCAGCGGGTGGGGCGGGCTGTTCGGCGACCCGGTCGCCTACGTCGGCAAGGAGACCGGGGTGCCCGGGATGACCGTGGACGGCGCCGAATGGCTCGTCCAACGCGGCATCGTCGCCACCGGCGGCGACACCACCGCCTACGAGCAGATCCCGGCGGGCGCGGGACACCGCGTGCTGCCGGTGCACCGGGTGCTGCTGGTGGAGCACGGCATCCACATCGTCGAGCACCTCGCGCTGGAGGACGCCGCCGAAGCCGGGCTGGGTGAGTTCCTCGCCGTGTTCGCCCCGCTGCGCATCGTCGGCGGCACCGGCGCCCCGGTGCGGCCGCTGGCGGTGGTGCAGCCGTGACCACTCCCGCGCAGCGGATCGGCGAGGTCGGCGCCCGGCTGGCCGCGGACGGCATCGAGGACGCGCTGGCCGACGACGTGGCGGGCCGGATCGTCGACGTGCTCGGCAATTCCCTCGCCGCGGTCGGCGCGGAACCGGCGCGGATCGCCGGGGCGGTCGCCGCCGAGTGGGGCGGGCACCCCGCCGCGACCGCGATCGGGCTGCCCGGCCGGGTGCCGGCACCGTCGGCGGCGCTGGTCAACGGAACCCTGGCGCACAGCCTGGACTTCGACGACACCCACCTGCCGTCGGTGCTGCACCCGTCGGCCTCGGTGGTGCCCGCGGCGCTGGCCACCGCGGAACGCACCGGCGCCGGGGGACGCGCGGTGCTGGCCGCGGCGGCGATGGGCATCGAGGTCACCTGCCGCCTCGGCATGGCCGGTTACGACGAGGAGCTCGGCAACTCGGTGTTCTTCGAGCACGGGCAGCACGCCACCGCGATCTGCGGCGCGATCGGCGCCGCCGTCGCCGCCGGGATGCTGCAGGGGCTCGGCGCGGAAGAACTGGCGTCCGCGGTGGGCATCGCCGCCAGCATGGGCGCCGGGGTCATCGAGGCGAACCGCACCGGCGGCACCATCAAGCGGGTGCACTGCGGCTGGGCCGCGCACTCCGGGGTCGCCGCCGCCGACCTGGCGCGGCACGGCCTCACCGGGCCGCCCACCGTGATCGAGGGCCGGTTCGGGTTCCTGCGCGCGTTCTGCGGCGAACGGGCGCACCCGGAACGGGTCACCGACGGGCTCGGCGAGCAGTGGGAGACACCTGGCGTGTTCTTCAAGCCCTACCCCTGCAACCACTTCACGCACGCCGGCATCGACGCCGCGCTGCGGCTGCGGGAGCGGGGCGTGGTGGCCGAGCAGGTCCGCGAACTGGTGCTCGGGGTGCCCGCCCCGGTGCTGCGCACCATCGCCGAACCCGCCGAGGAGAAGCGGCATCCGCGCTCCGGCTACCACGCCGCGTTCTCCGGCCCGTACACCGTGGCGGCGGCGCTGCTGGGCGGCGGCGGGCTCGGCGTGTTCCACGAGGACTTCACCGACGCCGCCGCGGCCGACCCGCGGCGCCTGGACCTGGCCGGGCGGGTGCGGGTCGTCGCCGACGAGCAGGCCACCGCCGGATTCCCCCGGCAGTTCCCCGCCGTCCTCACCGCCGAGCTCGCCGACGGCAGCACGGTGACCGAACGGATCACCGAGAACCGCGGCGGCCCCGGTCGCCCGCTGTCCGCCGACGAGCTGGCGGCGAAGTTCACCGGCAACGCGAGCCGGGCCGTGGGACCGGACCGGGCGGCGGACGTCGTCGCCTCGGTGTGGGACCTGCGCGCGGACCGCGCGGTCGCCGAGGTGCTGGACGGCGTCCGCACCGCGCTCGCCGAGTCCGAAGTGGACGGCTGAACCGCGCACCGAGCACCGGCAGACAACGACGTCTCGTCCGCTCCGTTCGAACGGAACGAACGATTCCCCACCCGGAATCGAGGAATTCCCCATGAGCACACGGTTTCGCTTCGTGACGCTGGGGCTGGTGATCGGCCTCATCGTCATCAACTACATCGATCGCAGCGCGGTCTCCTACGCGGTGGAACCGCTGGAGCAGGCGTTCGGGATCACCACCGCGCAGTACGGGATCATCAGTTCCGTCTTCTCCATCGGCTACATGGTCGCCGCGTTCCTGTCCGGGCCGCTGGTGGACCGGTTCGGGACGCGGCGGGTGCTGCTGTCCGCGATCGCGCTGTTCTCGGTGACGACCGCGCTCATCCCGGTCGCCGGTTCGTTCGCGGGACTGCTGGTCATCCGGTTGCTGCTGGGCATCGGGGAGTCGCCTGCGTTCCCGGCGGCGACCCGCACGGTGAGCCGGTGGCTGCCGATCCGGGAACGCGGCGTGGCGCTTGCCCTGTGCGGCGGGGTCGCGGTCTCCGGGAGCCTGCTGATCTCCGGTCCGCTGCTGACGGGGCTGACCGATCTGGTGGGCTGGCGCGGCATGTTCTGGACACTGGCGCTGTTCGGCGTGGTGTGGGCGGTGCTGGCGGCGCTGCTGCTGCGCGACCTGCCGTCGGAGTCGGCGCGGGTGAACGACGCGGAGCGGGCGCTGATCGCGGCCGGGCAGGAGTCCGATTCGGCGCCGGGCCGGTCCCGGGTGCGGTGGCGGCCGCTGCTGACCAACCGGAACCTGTGGGTGGTCGCGGGCGGCTACTTCGCGTGGGGCTTCATGTTCTGGGGCTTCATGTACTGGCTGCCGTCGTTCCTGTCGAACGCCTACGGGTTGAGCGTGGAGCAGGCGGGCGCGTTCTCCATCGCGCCGTGGGCGTGCGGCATCGTCGGCGCGCTGGTCGGCGGGTACGTGGTGGACCGGGTGTACCGGCGCAGCCCGCGGATCCGCACCCGGTTCGCGGTGATGGGGGTGGCGCTGCTGCTGGCGGGCTGCTCGCTGATCCCGCTCGCGATCGCGCCGACGCTGACGGTGGCGTTGATCTCGATCTCGCTGGGCGTCGGTTTCGGGTTCATCACCGGCGGCATCTGGTGGGTCGCGTCGATCGACGCGGCCCCGGACCAGCCGGGCAGCGCCGCCGGGTTCGCCGATGCGGCGTTCGCGTCCTCGGGGATCGTGGCGCCGTCGGTGATGGGGTTCATCGTAGCGGGCACCGGGAGTTTCACCAGCGGCTTCGTCGTGATGGCCGGGCTGGCGGTGGCGGGTGCGCTGCTGATGCTGCTGGTGCCGCGGGAACCGGTCCCGGCGGCCGGACCGGCGGCGCGAGCCGTGAGCGAGCGGGCGTGAGCGCGGCGGCGGTCCGGGAGGCCGTGACCGGGCTCGGCCGGTGGGTGTCCGAGCTGAGCTGGCAGGACGTGCCGGTGGAGGTGCGGGAGCGGCTGGCGGCGGTGCTCACGGAGTCGATCGCGGTGACCGCGCTCGGTTCGCGGGAGCCGGAGCAGCGGGCGCTGGTCGCCGCGTGGGACGCGCCGGACGGGGTGTCCCCGCTGTTCGGGACGGGCCGCGCGGTCGCGGTGGACGCGGCGGCGTGGCTGAACGCGGTGGCCGCGGTGCGCCTGGAGCTGGACGACGGACACCGGCTCGCCGCGGGGCATCCGGCGGCGCACGGCTTCCCGGCGGTGCTGGCGCTGGCCGCCCGGCGCGGGGTGCGCGGTGCGGAGCTGTGCTGCGCCCTGCTGGCGGCGTACGAGGTCGCGGCCCGGTTCGGCCGGGCGACCCGGCTGCGGCCGGGCACCCATCCGCACGGCAACTGGGGTGTGACCGGTGCGGCGGCGGGCTGCGCGCGGGTGCTGGAGCTGGGCCCGGCGGAGACGGCGGCGGCGATCGACGCGGGCGGTGGCCTGCCGGTCGCGGGCCCGTTCGCGGCGGCGCTGGACGGCAACCCGGTGCGGGACGCCTGGGTCGGCGCGGCGAACCAGTCGGGGCTGGCGGCGGCGCGGCTGGCCGCGTCCGGGGCCGGGCTGGTCACCGGGGTCGCGGCGGACGCGCTGGGCGGGTTGCTGGGCGAGCTCGACCCGGCGGTGCTGGCCGGTGACGGCTGGGAGGTGCTCGGCGGCTACTTCAAGCAGCACTCGTCGTGCTCGTTCACGCACGCCGCGATCGATGCGGCGCTGGCGGTGCGGGACCAGGTGGGGCCGGATCCGGCGGACGTCCTGGTGGAGATCCACGCGCTGGGCGCCGGGCTGGACCGGACGAGCTGGCCGACGGCGCTGGCGGCGCGGTTCTCGCTGCCGTTCGCGGTGGCGACGGCGTTGCGGCGCGGTCGGGTCGGGC
Organism: Saccharopolyspora sp. NPDC047091; assembly: GCF_040643635.1. Lineage (NCBI taxonomy): Bacteria > Bacillati > Actinomycetota > Actinomycetes > Pseudonocardiales > Pseudonocardiaceae > Saccharopolyspora > Saccharopolyspora sp. NPDC047091. The sequence continues at coordinate 102,948 of NZ_JBEYUS010000006.1, read as the reverse complement.
CTGCCGAGTTCTCGGCGGCGGCGCTGGCCGATCCGGCCACGGCCGAGCTGGCCCGCCGGGTCGAGGTGCGCGCGGCGCCGGACCTGGACGCCCGGTTGCCCGCGGAGCGGCCGGTGCGGCTCACCGCCTCCGGGGTCGTGGTGGAGCGCCCGAATCCGGTCGGCGATGCCGCCTACCACCCGTTCTCCGCCGCGGACCGGGTCCGCGTGCTGGGCGGGCTGCTGGGCGAGCCGGAGGTGGTGGCGGACGTCCGGGAGCGGTGCGCCGCGCTGCCGGACGCGGTGGACGCCGCCGCGGAGTTGCGCGCGCTGGGCGCGTTGTGCCAGTTCCGATGAGGAGGAACGCCATGCTCGTGCACGCCGTCACGCCGATCGTCGTCGGGCCGCGGGAGGTCGCCCGCAGGCAGGCCCGCTACGACGCGCTCTCGCCCGCGGGGGTGCGCGTGGTGCTCTCGGACCTGCCCGCGGGCGGCCCGCGCGCCCTGGAGTCCGCGGCGGACGTGCGCCGGTCGACGGAGCTGGTCGCGGAGTCGCTGGCGGCCGCGCCGGAGTGCGATGCGGTGCTGCCGGATTGCGTGCTGGATCCGGCGGTGCCCGCGGACGGCGGCCTGCTCGGCGGCCGCCCCGCGTTGGGCCTGCTCCGGTTGACGGTGGGGGCCGCGGTCGCGGCGGGACATCGGATCGGCGCGGTGACCCGCAACGCGGCGATCGCCGCCGAGCTGCGCCACCGCATCGACGACTACGGCTGGTCGCACTCCTTCGACGAGGTCGCGGTCCTGGACCTGCGGGTGGAGGACATCACCGACCCGGCCCGCTGGTCGGCGGCGATGAGAGATCCCCTGGAAGCGTTCGGAGCCGCGGGCGTCACCGCCGTCATCAACGGCTGCTCCGCGGTCGAAACCGAACAACCCCCCGGCACCCCCACCGTCCTCGACCCGATCAGAACGGCCCTGACGGTCCTAGCAGCCCTGACCCCCACCCCCTGACCAAGCCCCCAGGTCGCGCAACCCCCACCCCGCCGGCGAAGGCCGAAGGCCGAGAAAGGCGCCCCCAGCAAGGGCGAACCCGGAGCTCGGCCCCCGCAGGGAGATGCGAAAGGCAGACCGGCCAGCGCCAATGGTCCGGCACCCTGCCGACCAGAACGCGCAGGCGAAAGCCGAGCAACCGAGGAACGACGCCGACCCGTCACCCAGCCCACCCACCGCCGAAGGCCGAAGGCCGAGAGAAGCGCCCACCGCACCGTGCGGGGCGTACCGGGGGGAGAGAGATGCGAAGGGGATTCCGGCCAGGGCTGATGGTCCGGCACCCTGCTGACCGGAGCGCGCAGGCGAAAGCCGAGCAACCGAGGAACGACGCGGGGCCGTCACCCAGCCCACCCACCGCCGAAGGCCGAAGGCCGAGAAAAGCGCCCACCGCACCGTGGGGGCGTACGGGGGCTCGGCCCCCGTATGGAAATGCGAAAGGGAGAGCGGCCAAGATCAAAGATCTGGCACAGCTCTCCCACGACCTGGAGCGGGCGACGGGAATCGAACCCGCGTAGCCAGTTTGGAAGACTGGGGCTCTACCATTGAGCTACGCCCGCATGCCCGGTCGGACGTCTCCCGGCGGTGTCCCGCCGCGGTCTTCCCGACCTTGCGTGCCCCAGCTTAACGGGTCGCGATAGGCTCTTCGCAACGCACCCGGGCGGTGGGGGTGCGGCGCAGGTAGGACGGGGTGTGGCGCAGTTTGGTAGCGCACTCGCTTTGGGTGCGAGGGGTCGTGGGTTCAAATCCCGCCACCCCGACGGTCCTTCGGGGAGGCGTGGTCGTGCGGCCGCGCCTCCTTTTCGCGTTCGGGGCGCTTCACGGAACGTGATCTTCGCGGGTGATTCGTTCGACTTCCGGTAACGGTGAGCAGTCGTGGCCCGATTTCGCGGTCGTGCACGTTCACGTTGCTGTGTCGAGGACCACGCGCCGGGTCCGGATCCCCGCCTTGGTGGTGGGGGTGTTGTTGGCGCTCGCGGTGCTGCTGCTGGTCGGGGTGTCGTTGTTCGTGGACGTCCCGGGTGGGCAGATGGCGCCGCCGACGGTGGGCATCGGGACCGCGGTGATCCCGACTCCGCTGGGGTCGTCGGGGCCTGGTCTGGGTGACGCCGTGTTCTCGGCGCCGCGCTGATCCGGCGCGGTGCCGGATGCCGGGTTTTCGCGTTCCTCGCGTGGAATCGGCGGTGGTGCGCGGGTTCGCGCGGGCCCGCGCGCACGCGACCCGTGGCCGGCTGAGGCAACCCCCGGGGGCCCGGGTCTCGCCTGGGCAATAGACTCGGAGGTCAGCCCGGCGTCGCCGGAGCGCCCCCGACGTGGGGTGGCGCTCCCGCCGGCACCGCCGGGGTTCCGAAGCACGTTCGCACTAGGAGACCACGTGAAGAGCACCGTCGAGCACCTGAGCCCGACGCGCGTACGGATCAACGTCGAGGTGCCGTTCGACGAGCTCAAGCCGAACTTCGACCGCGCGTACAAGGCACTGGCCAACCAGGTCCGCATCCCGGGCTTCCGGCCGGGCAAGGTTCCCGCCCGGGTGCTGGAGAGCCGCATCGGCCGGGGTCCTGTGCTCGACGAGGTCGTCAACGAGGCGGTTCCGGCGAAGTACATGGAGGCCATCAACGGCACCGAGGTGCGCACCCTCGGGCGTCCGGAGATCGAGGTCACCAAGATCGAGGACGGGGACCAGATCGAGTTCACCGCCGAGGTCGATGTGCGCCCGGAGATCACCGTTCCGGCGTTCGGCGAGCTGTCGGTGTCGGTGGACGACGTCGAGACGACCGAGGACGAGGTGCAGGAGCAGCTGGACGAGCTGCGCGCCCGCTTCGGCACGTTGACCGGCGTGGACCGTCCGGCGCAGCAGGGCGACTTCGTCAGCATCGACCTGTCGGCCACGGTCGACGGCGAGGACGTCGAGGAGGCGCGCACCAGCGGCCTGTCGTACGAGATCGGCTCCGGCCAGCTCATCGAGGGCATCGACGACGCGCTGATCGGCGCGTCGGCGGGTGACACGAACACCTTCAACACCGACCTGGTGGCCGGCGAGTACGCGGGCCGCGAGGCCGAGGTCACGGTGACCTTGGCGTCGGTGAAGGAGCGGCACCTGCCGGAGGCGGACGATGAGTTCGCCCAGATGGCCAGCGAGTTCGACACGGCCGAGGAGCTGCTCGCCGACCTGCGGGAGCGGCTGGGCCGCGTCAAGCGGATGCAGCAGGGCATGCAGGCCCGGGACAAGGTCCTGGAGGCGCTGCTGGAGACCGTCGAGGTCCCGCTGCCGGAGAACGTGGTGCAGTCCGAGGTGGAGGTTCGCGAGCACGACGCGATCCACCCGTTCGACCACGACGAGGCGAAGTTCGCGGAGTGGCTGGAGCAGCAGGGCCAGACCCGCGAGCAGTTCGACGCGGAGACCCGCGAGGAGGCGGAGAAGGCGGTCCGCACCCAGCTGGTGCTGGACACGATCGCCGACGCCGAGAACGTCTCCGTTTCGGACAACGAGCTGACCGAGCGGATCATCTACCAGGCGCAGCGCTTCGGCGTGAGCCCGGACCAGTACGTCCAGCAGGCGCAGCAGTCCGGCCAGCTCGGCGCGATCTACGCGGACGTGCGGCGCAGCAAGGCGCTGTTCTCCGTGGTGCGCCAGGCCACCGTGGTGGACGCGTCCGGCGCTGAGCTGGACCTGGACGAGCTGTTCGGCTCGCAGGACGACGCGGGCGAGCAGCCGGAGGTCGTGCCGGGCGAGGTCGAGCAGGCCGAGGACGCGAAGTCCGACGCGAAGGACGAGTCGGCCGCGGCGAAGTCCGAGTGACGGTTCTTTCGCGATGATTTCGCCGTGAGCGGAAGGATTCTGCGAACGGCGGGAGCAATGCACAAGCTCTGAGCGAACGTGGGCGGTACCGGGAAGCTGGTGCCGCCCACGTTCGTTAGGGTCGGTTGCAAGCGGATCACCGGAGACGGAAAAGCAAGGCGTTCCCAGCGGGTCGGCGGCCGCAGTCGGTGTGGCCGGTCCTTTGTGGAAGCCCCCATCGTGGAAGAAGGCAGGGGAGACGTGACGCAGCACCTGACTGTTCCGGCGTCGGACTCGACGCCGCACATGCGGTCGACGAACGGGCTCTCGCTCAACGACTCGGTTTACGAGCGCTTGCTGCGGGAGCGGATCATCGTCCTGGGTTCCCAGGTCGAGGACACCATGGCCAACCAGATCTGCTCGCAGCTGCTCCTGCTCGCGGCCGAGGACCCGGAGCGGGACATCTCGCTCTACATCAACTCGCCGGGCGGTTCGGTGACCGCGGGCATGGCGATCTACGACACCATGCAGCTGATCAAGCCGGACGTGGCGACCGTCGCGATGGGCTTCGCGGCGTCGATGGGGCAGTTCCTGCTGTCCGCCGGTGCTCGCGGCAAGCGGTTCACGCTGCCGCACGCGCGGATCATGATGCACCAGCCGTCGGCGGGTCTCGGCGGCACGGCTTCGGACATCGCGATCCAGGCCGAGGTGTTCACCAAGCACAAGCGGGAGATGGCGGAGCTGATCGCCGAGCAGACCGGCCAGACGGTGGAGAAGATCACGGCCGACTCGGACCGCGACCGCTGGTTCACGGCGGAAGAGGCCCGCGACTACGGCTTCGTGGACCACATCGCCTCCGCGGCGAACCTGCCCAGCTGACCGCGCGCCCGGAACCACTAACGAGGAGTCACCTGTCGTGAGCTCATTCCAGCTTCCGCAGTCCCGGTACGTGCTGCCCTCCTTCGTCGAGCGCACCGCGTACGGGGTGAAGGAGTCGAACCCGTACAACAAGCTGTTCGAGGAGCGCATCGTCTTCCTCGGCGTCCAGGTGGACGACGCGTCGGCGAACGACGTGATGGCGCAGCTGCTGTTCCTGGAGTCGGACGACCCGGACCGCGAGATCCAGATCTACATCAACTCGCCGGGTGGTTCGTTCACGGCCCTGATGGCCATCTACGACACCATCCAGTACGTCCGCCCGGACGTGCGCACGATCTGCCTGGGGCAGGCGGCGTCGGCGGCGGCGGTCATCCTGGCGGCGGGCACGAAGGGCAAGCGGCTCGCGCTGCCGAACTCCCGCATCCTGATCCACCAGCCGTCCACCGAGGGCATCTACGGCCAGGTCTCCGACTTGGAGATCCAGGCCAACGAGGTGCAGCGGATGCGCGACCTGATGGAGACGACGCTGGCCACGCACACCGGCAAGGACAAGGAGCAGGTCCGCCGGGACGTGGAGCGGGACAAGATCCTGACGGCGGAGCAGGCGCGGGAGTACGGGATCGTCGACGAGGTCCTGCCCTACCGCAAGCTGTCCGCGCAGTCCTGATCCGGTCGGCCCGCGTGGCGACCGGAGGTGGTGCCGCGGTGGCCTCCTCGCGCCCGGCCCGTCGGTTCGGCCGGCGGGGTCGAGGTGAGGGGGTCGCCGCGCACCCGGGGTGGTCGCGGCACGGAGTGCCGCCGCTGCGAAGATGTTGATCTACGACGGTGCCTGCGCGGCGCCCTGCTCCGCTGATCACGGCGGTGCGGTGCGGGAAAGCCGCTCGCGGGAGCGTTCCGGTGAGTGGGATGCTGTGGTGCGCTCGACGCGCCGGGCGTCCGCGACACGCCGGGAGCGCGGCCACCGGCCGCCGCACCCGGTGCATGCCGGAGACTGGCGAGCAGCGGAGTCTGCGAGTCTCCCCGAATCCGGGGAGCGGCAGGTACCGTCGGAACGAGCACATACGGTCAGGCACGTCACCGGACGGCGTGTCGGAGGGGACGGGGTCAGCGGTCATGGCACGTATCGGTGACGGCGGCGACCTGCTGAAGTGCTCCTTCTGCGGGAAGAGCCAGAAGCAGGTGAAAAAACTCATCGCCGGCCCCGGCGTGTACATCTGCGATGAGTGCATCGATCTCTGCAACGAGATCATCGAGGAGGAACTGGCGGAGGCCGGTGAGGTCAAGCTCGACGAGCTGCCCAAGCCGACCGAGATCCACGAGTTCCTCGACCAGTACGTCATCGGGCAGGACCCGGCGAAGCGCAACCTCTCGGTCGCGGTCTACAACCACTACAAGCGCATCCAGATGGGTGAGCGCGCCCGGGACAGCCGCGAGGAGAACGTCGAGCTCGCGAAGTCGAACATCCTGATGCTCGGTCCCACGGGCTGCGGGAAGACCTACCTGGCGCAGACGTTGGCGAAGATGCTCAACGTGCCGTTCGCGATCGCCGACGCCACCGCGCTCACCGAGGCGGGCTACGTCGGCGAGGACGTCGAGAACATCCTGCTCAAGCTCATCCAGGCGGCCGACTACGACGTGAAGCGCGCCGAGACGGGCATCATCTACATCGACGAGGTCGACAAGATCGCCCGCAAGAGCGAGAACCCGTCGATCACCCGCGACGTCTCCGGCGAGGGCGTGCAGCAGGCGCTGCTGAAGATCCTGGAGGGCACCACGGCGAGCGTGCCCCCGCAGGGCGGCCGCAAGCACCCGCACCAGGAGTTCATCCAGATCGACACGACGAACGTGCTGTTCATCGTGGCGGGGGCCTTCGCGGGGCTGGAGAAGATCGTCGAGGACCGCGTGGGCAAGGCGAGCGTCGGGTTCGGCGCCCAGCTGCGCTCGAAGGAGGAGGCGAACTCCGCGGACCGGTTCTCCGAGGTGCTGCCCGAGGACCTGATCAAGTTCGGGCTGATCCCCGAGTTCATCGGCCGGCTGCCCACGGTGGCCAGCGTGACGAACCTGGACAAGCCCTCGCTGGTGCAGATCCTCACCGAGCCGCGCAACGCCCTGATCAAGCAGTACAAGCGGCTGTTCGAGATGGACAACGTGGAGCTGGAGTTCACCCGCACCGCGCTGGAGGCGGTCGCCGACCAGGCGATCCTGCGCGGCACGGGCGCCCGCGGCCTGCGCGCGATCCTGGAGGAGGTGCTGCTGCCGGTGATGTACGACATCCCGAGCCGCACCGACGTCGCGAAGGTCGTCATCACCGAGCAGACCGTCCGGGAGAACGTCAACCCCACGATCGTGGCTCGGCAGGCGACGCGGCGGGAGCGCCGCGAGAAGTCCGCCTGACCGCGCGCATCGCACGCACTGCCGCCGCCGTCCCGTTCCGGGGCGGCGGCGGTGTCATGTCCGGGTCCCGCGCGGGTGGTTTCCCGCTCCGGATCTCCAGATCGCCCAGCGGCACCGCGCGCCATGCATGATCATGCGGGATGGAGGTTGCGTCGTCCGGCTGGGGGAGGGCCGATGAGCGAGCTGCACGTGCTGCTGGTGCCGGACGGGGCCGATTCCGGGCCTTGGCACTGGCAGCAGTGGCTGACGGCACGGGCGCGGGAAGCGGGCGCCACCGTCACCCGGTGCCCCGGCCCGGTGGAGCCGGCGGGCTGGACGGCCGCGCTGCGCGCCGAGCTGGCCGCGGTGCCGCCGGACGCGGAACTGGCCGTGGTCGCGCACCGCGGCGGCGCCCGCACCTGGCTGCGGCACGCGGCCGATCCGGGCGAGGACGAGGTGCGGCGGGCCGACCGGGTGCTGCTGGTCGCCCCGGCCGAGCCGGGCGTTCCCGGCGCGGGTCCGGACGTGCCGGGGGAGCCGGATGCGCCCGCGCTGCGCGCGGCGGGCGGTCCGACGCGGATCGTGGCGGGCACCGAGGACCCGGAGCTGTCGGTGTGCGCGGCGCACGCGCTCGCGCACCGGCTGCGGGTCGAGCTGGACGTGCTCGCCGACGGCCGCGGCCTGGACCTCGCCGCCGGCTACGGCCCGTGGCCGGCCCTGCTGCGCTGGGCGATGTACGGCTCGGTCCCGGTGGCCGACCGGTTCGGCACCGCCCCGCACGTCGCGGGCTGGTCCGCGGTGCCCGAAGGGGCCCGTTGACGGAGGTCATGACCGGCGCGACGTGGGTGAGCTCTCGGTCACGGCGGGGCAGGTCCGGTAGCGCCGACGGGCGTTGGCACGATGGACGGTCGGAGGGAACGAAGGCCCGGAGGTGCCATGCAGCGCGGGAAGCCGCGGAACGTCCCGATGCCGAACCGGCGCACCCTGCTCGCCTCCGGCTTGGCCGGGGCCGGGGCGCTCGGCCTGGGGCTGACCAGCGACACCGGTGGCGCGCTGGTGCCCGCCGAGCCGCTGCCGCTGGCGAAGCAGAGCAACGTCTCGGTGGAGCGGGTGCACTCGCAGGCCCGCAACCGCGAGGTCGAGATCGTCACCATGTACCCGCAGGGGGTGTCCCGGGACCGGATTCCGGTGTGCCTGATGCTGCACGGCCGGTTCGGTGACGCCCGCAAGTCGGCCGGTGGCCTGCCCAGCTGGCTCACCACGGCCGTCGCCACCGGCAAGGTGCCGCCGTTCGCGTTCCTCGCCGTCGACGGCGGCGGCAACAGCTACTGGCACCAGCGCTTCGGCGATGATCCGATGTGGATGCTGCTGGACGAGGTGCCGCGCTGGCTGGCGGAACGCGGCATCGGCGGCGACGACGGGCAGCCGTTCGCGGTGTCCGGGATCTCGATGGGCGGGTTCGGCGCGCTGCTCTACACCCGGCGCCGCAACGAGCTGGAGATCCCGGTGGAGGCCACCGCCGTGGTGTCCCCGGCGCTCATCACCAACTGGCCGGAGATGGCGCGGCGCCGCGCGTTCGCCGACGAGGCCGACTGGAGCGACATCGACCCGATGCGGCACATCCCGGAGCTCGGGAACGTGCCGCTCGGCGTGTGGTGCGGCACCCGGGACCGGTTCATCTCCGGCACGCGCAAGTTCGTCCGCAAGGCCCGCCCGGAGATCGCGTCCGTGAGCACCCCCGGCGGCCACAACAGCCGCTACTACCGGCTGGCGCTGCCGGAGGTGGTCGACTTCATCGGCGGCTACGCGCCGGACAAGTCCGAGCACGGCTGACGTGGCGGGGTCCGCCACCTGCCGCTGAGCGCCGCCGGTCGGCGGCCCGCTCGCTCAGAGCGCCGGGGTGGGTTCGGGTTCGAGGACGCGGTGCGCGCCGGTGTAGACGTTCATCGAGCTGCCGCGGAGGAAACCGATCAGCGTCATGCCCTGCTCGGCGGCCAGCTCCACCGCCAGCGAGGACGGCGCCGACACCGCGGACAGCAGCGGCACCCCGGCCATCGCGGCCTTCTGCACTAGTTCGAACGAGGCCCGCCCGGACACCATGAGCACGCAGCCGCGCAGCGGCACCCGGCGTTCCAGCACCGCCCAGCCGAGGACCTTGTCGACCGCGTTGTGCCGCCCCACGTCCTCCCGGCACACCAGCAGGTTCCCGTCGGCGTCGAACAGCGCGGCACCGTGCAGCCCGCCGGTCGAGTCGAACACCTTCTGCGCGGCCCGCAGCCGGTCGGGCAGCGCGGAGAGGGTCTCCGGGGTGATCTCCAGCGGATCGTGCTCGGGGGAGTGCCGGGTGCTCAGCCGCACCGAGTCGAGCGCCGCCTTCCCGCACACCCCGCAGGAGGAGGTGGTGTAGAAGTTGCGCTCCACCGAGGTGTCCGGCGGCGCCACGCCCGGCGCGAGCAGGATGTCCAGCACGTTGTAGGTGTTGCGCCCGTCCGGCCCCGGGCTGTCGCAGTAGCGGGCGCTGTGCAGGTCGTCCTTGTCCGCGATGACGCGTTCGGTGAGCAGGAAGCCGTGCGCGAGCTCCACGTCGTGGCCGGGGGTCCGCATCGTCACCGACAGGGCGCGGCCGTTGACCCGGATCTCCAGCGGCTCCTCGGCGGCGAGGGTGTCCGGCCTGGTTCGGGAACCGCTCTCGGTCACGCGGAGCACGGGGCGCCGCACGGTGACTCGTCCCATCGTCAGCCTCCTGGGTCGGGTCGGCTCGGATGCCGCAACGGCCCCAGTATGCGCCGCGCGCCCGGGCTCCCGGCCAGGCCTCCGCGACTGCTCCGTTCGGGTGTGAGATCGGCACCGCCCGACCGGCGGAGGATGGTTCGGACGGGTGAGATCGCTAGGGTCTCGCGGGACGCCGGACATGCGCCGGGGAACCCCGCTACAGCAAGGATTCCGATGCCCGACCTCGCCGCCCAGCCCCGCCAGAGCCTCCGCTTCGTCGAATCCGAGGAGCCCATCACCGAGCCGGTCACGAAGTTCGGCGGGCAGCCGGTGTGGCTGTCGACGCCGCAGTGGCCGATGTCCGAGGACCACGGCAGGCCGATGCGGTTCCTCGGGCAGATCCGGCTGCCCGGCGAGCAGGTGCGCCTGGCCTACCTGTTCCTGACCGAGGACTACCCGGAGACGGCGGACGAGGTGGTGGACACGTTCGCGCCCGACTCGGGGGAGAACGCGTTCTTCGCCCAGCCCGGCGAGCCCGCCGACTTCTACCAGGTGGCGACGATCGCGAAGGGGCCGACGTTCGGGCCGGACCACCGGGTGGAGCTCGCGCCGTTCGACGGCGAGGTGGACGTGGACGACTTCGCGACGCGGCTCGGCGGGGCACCGCAGTGGTTGCAGGGCGACGAGTCGCCGGGGGAGCCGTTCCGCTTCGTGGGGCAGTTCGACAGCTCGGTCGACTTCCCGTTCGAGGTGGACTTCGGCGACGCCGGGGTCGGGTACGCGTTCCTCGACGAGGCCAGCGGGCAGGGCCGCTTCCTGTGGCAGTGCAGCTGATCTGACCTGCGGGTGTGCCGGGCGCCCGCGGCGGGTACGGCTGCGGCATGGCACGGGACGAGCTCGGCGAGTACCGGGACAAGCGCGACCTGGCGCGGTCGGGCGAACCCGGCGGTGGTGCGCCGGGGGAGGAGCCGTTGTTCGTGGTGCAGCGCCACGACGCCTCCACGCTGCACTTCGATTTCCGGCTGGAGGTCGGGGACGTGCTCAAGTCGTGGGCGGTGCCGAAGGGCCCGTCCACCGACCCGAGCGAGAAGCGGCTGGCCACGCCTACCGAAGACCACCCGCTGGACTACGCGTCCTTCGAGGGCACGATCCCGGAGGGCTACGGCGCGGGCACCGTTGTCGTCTGGGACACCGGCCGGTACCGGAACCTCACCGAGCACCGCGGGCGACCGGTGGAGATGGCCGAGGCGCTCGACCGCGGCCACGTGAAGGTGCTGCTGGAGGGGAGCAAGCTGACCGGCGCGTTCGCCCTCACCCGCGCTCCGCTGCGCGGCCGCGAGGAGTGGCTGCTGGTGAAGGTCGACGACGACGGCGCCGACCGGCGGCGGAACCCGGCGCGCACCCGGCCGGAGTCGGTGCTCTCCGGCCGCACCAACGCCGACGTCGCCGCCGAACGGGACGCGGAGCGGTGACCGGCACCGAAGCGCTGGCGGCGGGCGACGAGCGCATCGATCTGACGCACCCGGACAAGGTGCTGTACCCGGCGGACGGCTACCGGAAGCGGGACGTCGCCGAGTACTACCGGGCCGTCGCCGACCGAATGGTGCCGCACCTGCGTAGCAGACCGCTGACGCTGCGCCGCTCCCCGGACGGGGTGGGCACCGGGTCCCGTCCAGGAGATCGCGTCCGATCGTTTCTCGGGCCGGTGCGAGGCGATCCGGACCGGCCGCTCACTGTGGTGGACCTCGATATGTCGCCGGACATGGGGCTCGTGGACTCGCGGGTCGGTGGTGCGCGAGGGGCCCTCGGCGAGGATTTCCAGGCGGTAGCGCCGCCGACAGGCCACCAGCGGAGTCGGTGAGGTGAGCTCGGCGCCGCAGGGCGTAGGCCGCGCTCCCGGATCGGATCACCACCGACCTCCCACGCACTCGCGCACGCCCGCAGCGGACGCCTTGGTAGACGTGCCGTGTCGGATGATTCACTCTGGGTGCCGATGAACGCGATCTTGGGGTGATGTGCGTGGTCCGAGCATGGCTGGCCAGAGCGGGGCGTTCGGGCGAACGTGAGCACAAGGCGCTCGAGCAGGGCTGCACCGGTGGTGGGTTCGCAGCGGTCCCCGACCTGTCGGGATGTGCTGACAGGTCGGCGGTGGCAGCGGTCGTGGACACCGCCTACCGAGGAGACGGTGAACATAGGATTCGCAACTTCACGGCGCAGTTGTGGACGTTGCGCGGGGTGATGGAGGTCGGGGACCTCATGGTCATGCCGATGAAATCCACATCGCAGATAGCCATCGGCCGGATCAAGGGAGATTACCGGTACCGCGCGGACGAACCGGATGCCGAATTCCGCCACGTCAGGCCGGTGGAATGGAACATCACGGACCTGCCTCGGACCGTGATCAAGCAGGATCTCTTGCACTCGTTGGGCGCATTCATGACCATCTGCGGCATCTCGCGGAACGACGCTGCACGTCGGCTGGAGCAGGTCGCGGAGCGTGGTGTCGATCCCGGGGCGCGGGTACGCCCGATCCAGCGCGAGGTGGGCAAGAATCCGACGGGAAGTCCGGCTGCGGCGGACGACTCGGACGCGGACGACGTGGGTCTCGACGTCGAACGCTATGCGCGGGACCAGATAGCTGCACGCGTCATCGAGATCTTCTCCGGGCACCGGCTCGCCGAGCTGGTGGCTGCCTTGCTGGAGGCTGAGGGTTTCGTATGTCGGGTGTCCCCTGCCGGGCCGGATCAAGGAGTGGACATCGTCGCGGGGATGGGGCCGTTCGGTCTCGACTCGCCCAAAGTGGTCGTTCAAGTGAAGTCCGAGCTCGGGGCTGTCGGCGATGGAGTGGTTCAGCAGCTCGAGGGAGTGGTATCGCGCCAGGGGGCGGACCAGGGATTGCTCGTCGCTTGGGGTGGAGTGACCGGTGCAGCTCAGCGCGAGATGAATTCGCGGCGTTTCGTTCTGCGGGCGTGGAATTCGGAGAATGTTCTGGAAGCCGTGTTCCGTCATTACCGGAAACTTCCTGCGGATATACAGGCTGAGTTGCCCCTTAAGCAGGTATGGACCTTGGTGGACGAGACCGGCTGACGCGGTCCGGCTCAGGCGGTGTCGCGGAGGTGGTGGGTGGCGCGGGCGGCGAGGAAGTCGGCGACGGCCGGGTCGCGGTGGTGCGGCAGCAGCGCGTTCGCCAAGGCGGTGAGGCGCTCGTGCACGCGGGCCGAGGACAGGGCGGGAGCTGCGGCGAGCACCGTGCTGCCGGTCGCCGCCGCCTCGTCGTAGCGCCCGGCGTCGAACAGCACCTGGGCCAGCGAGACGAGGCTCAACGCCTTGCTGCGCACCCGTTCCGGTGGCCGCAGCCCGACGGCTTCGCGGGCGTGCCGTTCCCCGCGGCGCAGGTCGCCGAGGCTGCGCCAGCACTCGGTGGTCTCGCTGGCCAGCGACGCCCGGTCGAACGGGGCGATCCAGCGGCAGGGTTCGTCGACGACGGCCAGTTGCTCCCGGGCCAGCGCGAGGCGCCGTTCGGTGCCGTACCGGTCGCCCTGCGCGGCCAGCGCCCGCGCGTGCAACGCGTGCAACCGGGCGACGAGGCGGGACGTGCCCGCGGTGCCGATGGTGTGGGTGAGGCCGTTCAACGCGTAATCGGCGGCGGACTTCGGCTGGCCGAGTTCGGTGGACAGGTGCGACAGCGAGGCGCACACCTCGGCCTGCAGCGCGTGGTCGGCGGCACCCGCGGCGAGCCGGTACGCGGTGTGGAAGTGCTCCCGCGCGGGCACGTCGTTGCCGCTGTCGTGCGCCATCCACCCGGCGAGCTCGACGACCGAGGCCGCCGCCGCCAGCACCTCGGCTCGCTGCGGTTCGGCCCGCACCAGCGGCAGCACCGCGGTGGTGAAGTAGTGCCGGACCGTCTCGTAGAGCGTGCCGCCGCCCACGCTGCGGTCGGCCGATTGGAAGGACGCCGACACCACCCGGATGGAGTCCACAGTGGACGAAGGGGCGCCGCTGGGTGCGCTGGTCGTGCCCCGGGGCCGGAAGCCGAGCGCCGCGTCGTCGACGGCGCCCAGCACGGCCCGCAACGCGGCCCGGTAGGCGGCGGTGGGCCAGCGCACCGCGCCCCGCTCCCACTTGGCGATGTGGTGCGCGTCGAGCGCCCACCGCTTGCCGGTGGACTCCAGCAGGTGGTCGTTGACGGCCTCGGCGAGCTCGGCGCGGGAGAGCGGTTCGCCGGGCGCCACCCGCGAGGGCAGGGCTTCCCGGGCGCGGCGCAGCCGCTCGTTGCGCTCGGGTCGGGGTCGGGCGGAGGAATCGCCGGTCATGATGATCAGCCTCCCAACGAGTACGGAGTGTATCCATCTCGTTCCGCTACGTCGTCGATCTTGCCCCGAGTTGCCCCGGACGGCGGGCGCCGCTGCCCCGAGTGCCGAGGTGGCCGCCCGTCCGCCGAGGTCCGCCGGGTTGCTCCGGTGCGCGCGGACCGGGGCCCGGCCGGTGAGCTCCGACGCGCGACCCGACCTGGCCGGTCCTCCGGCGGCTCCGGCGGCGATGCCCACGTTCGGCGGAGCGGGACCGCTGGATGGGCGGTACGCGGCCTCGCGGGCCCTGCCGATCTCGGTGGGATGGGGATCAAACGAGGGCGCTCCCACCTGTGCGGGAGCGCGCGGACGCTGTCCGGGCGTCCCTGCCGGAACAAGGTGAGTTCGAGCTACCCGTCGCGGTACTGCAAGGAGCACCGGTTCTGCGGACGTCGGGGGGCGTTCCGGGTGCACGCGGACGACGTCCGGGACCGGCGGCGGCGCGAGCGGGAGGCGATCGCCGTGCTCGTCACCGACCCGTGGCCGCGCACCGTCCAGCAGCGCTGCCTGGCCGTCGTGGACGGCCCGGCGTGGGAGGAGTTCCTGGCGGAGCGCGCGAGCCGGGCCTGCCGGGTCCTCGCCGCCCTCGCCGCCCGGGTGGAGCGGGCCGACCGGCTGCCGGTCGAGCGGCTGCACGACCTGGTGCTCGGCGAGGGGGAGCGGGACCAGGCGGTGCGGCGGGTCGCCGCCGCGGTCGCGGTCGCGGTGTCCCGCCGGGTCGGTGATCCGGCGGAGGTGGTGTTCGCGATCCGCCTGCTCGGCGTGTTCTCCTGCGCGTCCGTCGACCAGGTGGGGCGCTGCCCGTGCCGCCGCGCGATCGTGGAGCGGTTCGGGGCGCGGGCCGCGGCGGACAAGCTGGCGCGGGGTCTGCCGGACCGGCTCGCGGCCTGAACCGAGCGCTGCCGGCGGCTCCGGCGGACGGGCCGCGGTAGGAACCCGGGCGGCTTCGGGGATCGCCGTCGCGGGGTGGCCGGGGTGCCGGGGGCCGGCCGCTGCTGGGACGCGGGGTGCGCCGGGAGGTCCGGCTACCGCGGGGACCTGGGACGCGCCGGGAAGTCCGGCCATTGCGGGTACGCGGGGTGCACCGAGGGGCCGGCGCCGCGGGGACCCGGCCACGCCGCCGGAAGCGCGGACGCTGGGAATCCCGGCCGCCGCCCGGGCTCAGGTCACCGTGCGATCTGGTGTGCTGTGCGATCTGGCCCGCTGCGCGAACCGGCCTGCCGTGCGATTCGATCTGCTGCGTGATCCGGCCGCTGTGCGATCTGGCCCGCTGCGCGATTCGGCCTGCCGCGTGATCCGGCCCGCTGCGCGAACCGGGCCGCCCGCGCGGTGCGGACGGCCCGGTTCGGGTGCAGTCGTGCGCGGATCAGCCCGCCGAGCGCTCCAGGCGGATCAGCACGGCCTTCGAGACCGGTGTGTTCGACTTCTCCGCCACCGCGCCGAGCGGCACCAGCGGGTTCGCCTCCGGGTAGTAGGCGGCGGCGCAGTCCCGCGCGGTCGGGTAGGCGACGATGCGGAACGCCTCCGCCCGCCGTTCCTCCACGGTGGACTCGCCGTCGGGTCCGGGCTTGCCCGGCCACTCGGAGACCATGTCCACCAGGTCGCCCTCGGCGAAGCCGAGCGCGGCGATGTCCTTCTCGTTGACCATGACCACCCGGCGCGCGTCCTCGATGCCGCGGTAGCGGTCCGAGAGCCCGTAGATGGTGGTGTTGTACTGGTCGTGGCTGCGCAGGGTCTGCAGCAGCAGCCGTCCTTCCGGCACCTCCAGCGGCTCCGCCTCGTTCACCGTGAAGTTGGCCTTGCCGGTGGTGGTGGTGAAGGTGCGGCTGTCCCGCGGCGGGTGCGGCAGCACGAAGCCGTCCGGGCGGCGCACCTTCTCGTTGTAGTCGGTGCAGCCGGGCACGACGGCGGCGATGTGCTCGCGCACCGCGTCGTAGTCCTTCTCGAACGCCTCCCACCGCACCGGGTGCCCGTCGCCGAGCAGCTTGCGGCCCAGCCGGGACACGATCGCCACCTCGGACAGCAGGGTGCCGGAGACGGGGGAGAGCCTGCCGCGGGAGGCGTGCACCACCGACATCGAGTCCTCGACGGTGACGAACTGCGGCCCGGACTCCTGCACGTCCTTCTCGGTGCGGCCCAGCGTCGGCAGGATCAGCGCGGTGTCCCCGGCGACCGCGTGCGAGCGGTTCAGCTTGGTCGACACCTGCACGGTCAGGTCGCAGCCGCGCAGCGCCCGCTCGGTGCCCGCGGTGTCGGGGGTGGCGGACACGAAGTTGCCGCCGACGGCGAAGAACGCCTTGACCTCGCCGGCCTGCATGGCGTGCAGCGCGTCGACGGTGTCGTAGCCGTGCTTGCGCGGCATGGGGATGCCGAACTCGGCCTCCATCGCGTCCATGAACTTCTCGGGCATCTTCTCCCAGATGCCCATCGTCCGGTCGCCTTGCACGTTGGAGTGGCCGCGGACCGGGCAGACGCCCGCGCCCGGCTTGCCGATCATGCCGCGCATCAGCAGCAGGTTCACCGCTTCGCGGATCGTCGGCACGGCCTTCTTCTGCTGGGTGAGGCCCATCGCCCAGCAGATCACGGTCCGCTCGGACTCGATGAGCATCCGCGCGATCTTCTCGATCTGCTCGCGGGACAACGCGGTGGCCTTGAGCGTCGCGTCCCAGTCGATGTCGGTGGCCTGCGCGTAGAACTCGTCGAAGCCGTGGGTGTGCTGCTCGATGAACTCGCGGTCCAGCACGGTGCCGGGCGCGTCCTGCTCGGCCTTCGCCAGCAGCGCGGTCAGCGCCTTGAACAGGGCGAGGTCGCCACCGATGCGGATCTGGGCGAACTCGTCGCACAGCGCGGTGCCCTTGCCGACGACGCCGCGCACGTTCTGCGGGTTCTTGAACCGCATCAGCCCGGCCTCGGGCAGCGGGTTCACCGCGATGATCTGACCGCCGTGGCCCTTGACCTTCTCCAGGGTGGAGAGCATCCGCGGGTGGTTGGTGCCCGGGTTCTGCCCCACCACCATGACCAGGTCGGCGTGCTCGACGTCGGCCAGCGACACCGAGCCCTTGCCGATGCCGATGGTCTCGGTCAGCGCCGAGCCGGACGACTCGTGGCACATGTTCGAGCAGTCCGGCAGGTTGTTGGTGCCGAAGCTGCGCACCAGCAGCTGGTACAGGAACGCGGCCTCGTTGCTGGTGCGGCCCGAGGTGTAGAACGCCGCCTCGTCCGGGTGGTCGAGCGCGCGCAGCCCGTCGGCGACGACGTCGAGCGCGGCGTCCCAGTCGATCGGCCGGTAGTGCGTGTCGCCGCTGCGCTTGATCATGGGCTGGGTGAGCCGCCCCTGCTGCCCCAGCCAGTAGTCGCTCATGCCCGCGAGCTCCTCGACGGAGTGCTTCGCGAAGAACTCGGCGTCGACGCGCCGGGTGGTGGCCTCCTCGGCGACGGCCTTCGCACCGTTCTCGCAGAACTCGGCGGGGCTGCGCTTGTCGCCGTCCGCCTCCTGCGGATCCGGCCACGCGCAGCCCGGGCAGTCGAACCCGGAACGCTGGTTGAGCAGCGGCAACGTGAGCATGGTGCGGCCGGCGCCCATCTGCTCCCAGCCGCGGCGCAACGACACCATCACCGCCTTCACGCCTGCTGCGTGGTCCTTCGGGTGGTGCGTGGACAGCGCCGACTCGTCGATGTCCTGTTCGGGGGCTTTGCGCGACATGCCTCCCAGGGTCCCCCGTCAAGGTCGGGTCGGCACAGTCCGCGTGATGTGGTTCACACACCTGGCTCAACGCGGGAGGTGAGGCCCGGTGAGGCCGCCGCGGGCGGTTCGTAGAATCGGCGTGTGACACAGACCAGCGCACCCGCACAGCCCCGTGAACTTCCGTCGAGCTGGAACCCGGCCGACGTCGAGGCCGAGCTGTACCAGCGCTGGGTAGCCGCCGAGTACTTCACCGCCGACGCGCACAGCGACAAGCCGCCGTTCTCGATCGTGATCCCGCCGCCGAACGTCACCGGCAGCCTGCACATCGGCCACGCTTTCGAGCACACCTTGATGGACGTGCTCACCCGTCGTCGCCGGATGCAGGGCTACGAGGCGTTGTGGCTGCCCGGCATGGACCACGCCAGCATCGCCGTCCAGGCCCTGGTGGAGCGGCAGCTCCGCGAGGAGGGCGTCGACCACCGCGAGCTCGGCCGGGAGAAGTTCCTGGAGCGGGTGTGGGAGTGGAAGGAGCAGCACGGCGGCTCGATCCTGTCCCAGATGCGCCGCCTCGGGGACAGCGTCGACTGGAGCCGCGAGCGCTTCACGATGGACTCGGGGCTGTCCCGCGCGGTGCAGACCATCTTCAAGAAGCTGTTCGACGACGGCCTGATCTACCGGGCGGAGCGCCTGGTGAACTGGTCGCCGACGATGCGCTCGGCGATCTCCGACATCGAGGTCGAGCACCGCGAGGTCGAGGGCGAGCTCGTCTCGATGCGCTACGGCTCCGGGGACGCGGAGATCGTGGTGGCCACCACCCGGGTGGAGACGATGCTCGGCGACACCGCGATCGCGGTGCACCCGGACGACGAGCGCTACCGGCACGTCGTCGGCACCGAGGTGGAGCTGCCGCTGACCGGCCGCAGCATCCCGGTCGTCGCCGACGAGCACGTCGACCCCGAGTTCGGCACCGGCGCGGTGAAGGTGACCCCCGCGCACGACCCGAACGACTTCGAGATCGGGCAGCGGCACGACCTGCCGATGCTCACGATCATGGACGAGCAGGGCCGCATCGCCCGCACCGGCACCGAGTTCGACGGCATGGACCGCTTCGAGGCCCGCGTCGCCGTCCGCGAGGCGCTGCGCGCCGAGGGCCGCATCGTCGCGGAGAAGCGCCCCTACCTGCACAGCGTCGGGCACAGCTCCCGGTCGAAAGAGCCGATCGAGCCGCGGCTGTCGTTGCAGTGGTTCGTCAAGGTCGGCCCGCTCGCGCAGGCCGCCGGGGACGCGGTGCGCGACGGCCGGGTCGCGGTGCACCCGCCGGAGATGGCGAAGCGCTACTTCGACTGGGTCGACAACCTGCACGACTGGGCCATCTCGCGGCAGCTGTGGTGGGGCCACCGGATCCCGATCTGGTACGGCCCGAACGGCGAGGTCGTGTGCGTCGGCCCGGACGAGCAGCCGCCGTCCGGCGAGGGCTGGTACCAGGACGAGGACGTGCTCGACACCTGGTTCTCCTCGGGCCTGTGGCCGTTCTCCACGATGGGCTGGCCGGACGAGACGCCGGACCTGGCGAAGTTCTACCCGACCAGCGTGCTGGTCACCGGCTACGACATCCTCTTCTTCTGGGTCGCCCGGATGATGATGTTCGGCCTGTACGCGATGGACGGCGTGCCGCCGTTCGACGTGATCGCGCTGCACGGCATGGTCCGCGACGCGCACGGCAAGAAGATGTCGAAGTCCGCGGGCAACACGGTCGACCCGCTGGAGTGGATGGACACCTACGGCACCGACGCGCTGCGGTTCACCTTGGCGCGCGGCGCGAACCCGGGCGCGGACGCGCCGATCAGCGAGGAGTGGGTCGCCGGCTCGCGCAGCTTCTGCACGAAGCTGTTCAACGCCACCAAGTTCGCGCTGATGAACGGTGCGCGGGTGCCGTCCGAGCTGCCGGCTCGCGCGGAGCTGACCGACGCGGACCGCTGGATCCTGGACCGCACCGACCAGCTGACGTCCGATGTGGACGAACTGCTGGAGGACTTCCAGTTCGCCAAGTCCACCGAGGCGCTCTACCACTTCACCTGGGACGAGTTCTGCGACTGGTACCTGGAGCTGTCGAAGGTCCAGATCGATGCGGGCGGTGACCGCGCGGAACGCACCCGCGAGGTGCTGGGGCACGTGCTGGACGTGCTGCTGCGGCTGCTGCACCCGACGATCCCGTTCGTCACCGAGACGCTGTGGACCACGCTCACCGGCCGCGAGTCCGTGGTCATCGCCGACTGGCCGAAGGCGGCGGGCACGTCCGCCGACGAGGACGCGGCGCGGCGGGTGGAGGCCACCCAGAAGCTCATCACCGAGATCCGCCGGTTCCGCTCGGACCAGGGCTTGAAGCCCGGCCAGCGGGTCGCGGCGCGGTTGAGCGGCCTGGACGCGCTCGGGTTGGTGGAGCACCTGCCCGCGGTGCGGTCGCTGGCGAAGCTGAACGAACCCGGCGAGGACTTCACCTCCTCGGCGTCGCTGGAGATCGGCCTGGTCGGCGGCAACGTCGAGGTGGAGCTGGACCTCTCCGGCGCGGTGGACGTGGCCGCCGAGCGCAAGCGGCTGGAGAAGGACCTGGCGGCGGCCCGCAAGGAGCTGGAGGGCACCGAGAAGAAGCTCGGCAACCCGTCTTTCACCGACAAGGCTCCCGCCGAGGTCGTCGAGAAGATCAAGGTCCGCCGCGAGACGGCGCAGACCGACATCGCCCGCATCGAATCCCGCCTGGCGGCCCTGCCGACGGCGTGACCGCTCCGGTCCACACCTGAGGTGAACGGCCCGTTCGACCAGCCGCATTGGTCGGGCGGGCCGTTCGCCTTCCCGGGCTCAGCGCTCGGCGGCCGGGGCGGCGAGCTCCGCCAGCGCCCGCGTGCCCGCTGCCACGACGTGGTGTTGCGACGTGCCTTCGACACGCTCACCGGGCTTGCGGCATCCGGCGATGACGCGCTCAAGTTGATCCATCGCACGGAGGAGGAGATGAGCCGATGACGAATTCAGCGAACACCGGGTGGTTCAAGAGCAGGCGCAGCGCGGCGGCCAGCGACAACTGCGTCGAGGTGCGGTTCTGCTCGGGCGAGGTAGGCGTCCGCGACACGAAGGAGCGGTCGGGACCGGCGTTCGCGTTCTCGCCGGGTGCGTGGGGCGCCTTCGTGGCGGACGCGAAGGCGGGCCGCTTCGACCTCCCGGCCTGACGCCTTGAGTTGGCCGAGGTGAGTGGCCCATTCGCCTCGTGAGGCTGGGCTGATGGGCCATTCACCTGGCGGGGCCGGGTTGTAAGACTGGAATGTGGTGGATCGGCTGGGGTCGGGAGGCGTGGTGGACACCGGGTGGTTCAAGAGCAGCCGGAGTTCCGGCGGGAGCGACAACTGCGTCGAGGTGCGGATCTCGTCCGGCGAGGTCGGTCTCCGCGACTCCAAGGAGCGGTCGGGTCCGGCGTTCGCGTTCTCCTCGTCGGTATGGGGGGCGTTCATGGCGCAGGCGAAGGTGGGGCGCTTCGACTTCCTGTCCTGACGACCGGCGCCGCCGAGGTGAATGGCCCATTCGCCTCGTGCGGCTGGGCTGATGGGCCATTCACCTGGGGCGGTTGGGGCGCGGGGTCGGGGTCGGGACTTACCGACGTAGACTTGAGCTGGACGTTTGTCGTCGGGGTAGGGGAGTGTGCCAGTTGTCCGGCACCGAATCCGGTGCGCTGCACGAGCTGCGCGTGGTGGAGGCCGAGCTCAACGAGCGCTGGCCGGAAACGAAGATCGAGCCGTCGCTGGACCGCATCCGGGCGCTCACCGACCTGCTGGCCGAGCCGCAGCGCAGCTACCAGGTGGTGCACATCGGCGGGACCAACGGGAAGTCCTCGGTCTCCCGGATGGTGGACTCGCTGCTGACCCGCATCGGCTTGCGCACGGGCCGCTACACCAGCCCGCACCTGCAGCTGGCCACCGAGCGCATCAGCATCGACAACAAGCCGATCACCCCGGAGGCCTACGTCGAGGCCTACCGCGACATCGCGCCGTACGTGTCCATCGTGGACTCGCACCACGACGTGAAGATGTCGAAGTTCGAGGTGCTGACCGGGATGGCGTTCGCCGCCTTCGCCGACGCGCCCGTCGAGGCCGCCGTGCTGGAAGTGGGGCTCGGCGGTGGCTGGGACGCCACCAACGTCGCCGACGCGCACATCGCGGTGCTCTGCCCGATCGCGCTGGACCACGCCGACTACCTCGGCACCGACCTCGCGGGCATCGCCCGGGAGAAGGCCGGGATCATCAAGCCGGACTCGATCGTGGTGCTCGCCGCGCAGACCGCCGAAGTGCAGACCCCCATCCTGGAGCGGGTCGCCGAGGTCGGCGCCACCGTCGCCCGCGAGGGCAACGAGTTCGGCGTGCTGTCCCGGACCGTGGCCGTCGGCGGCCAGATGCTGAAGCTGCAGGGCCTCGGCGGCACCTACGACGAGATCTTCCTGCCGCTGCACGGCGAGCACCAGGCGCGCAACGCCGCCCTCGCGCTCGCCGCCGTCGAAGCGTTCTTCGGCGCCGGGGCCGAGCAGAAGCTCGACCCGGAAGCGGTGCAGGAGGCGTTCGCCGGGGTCATCACGCCCGGCCGCCTGGAGCGCGTCCGCGCCGCACCGGCCGTGCTCGTCGACGCCGCGCACAACCCGCACGGCGCCCGCGCCCTCGCCGACGCGCTCAGCTCCGAGTTCTCCTTCCGCCGCCTCGTCGCCGTGATCGGCGTGCTGTCCGACAAGGACGTGCGCGGGCTGCTGCGGGAACTCGAACCCGTCGTGGAAGAGGTCGTGCTCACCAAGAACTCCTCGCCGCGGGCGATGGACCCCGACGAGCTCGCCGCCCTGGCCAAGGACATCTTCGGCGCGGAACGCATCGTCGTGGAGCCCCGCCTGGACGACGCCGTGGAGACCGCCATCCAGATGGCGGAGGAGACCACCGGCGATTCGGACACCGTCTCCGGTGGCGGCGTGGTGATCACCGGGTCCGTGGTGACCGCCGGTGAGGGGCGCGCCCTGTTCGGCAAGGAGCCGTTGTGACCGAGATCGGATCGTTCCTGTCCCTGCCCACCGCGCCGGACGGCGTGCGCGACCCGTGGAAGGGCCTGCGCGGCGTCATGGCGGGCACGCTGGTGATGGAGTTCCTCACCTTCGGGCTCGCGCTGCCCGTCGTGTGGCAGTTCGGTGGCGGCGTCACCGGCGTCGGGTTCTCGGCCGTCGCGGTGCTCACCGTGCTCATGCTCTTCGCCGGGTTCACCCAGCGGAAGCCGTGGGGGCTGCCGTTCGCGCTGGTGCTGCAGGTGGCGATGGTCGCCTGCTACCTGGTGCACCCGGCCGTCGGGATCATGGGTCTGCTGTTCGCGGCCGTGTGGGGCTACATGCTGTACCTGCGGCACGACGTGGCGAAGCGGATGCGCGAAGGCCGCCTGTACGACCAGCTCGGCCACCCCGAGGGCTACCCGCCGGAGCAGTGATCACCGCCCGATCGGGTAGTGGTGCATCATGATGCGGGTTGCGTATTCTCGCGTGCATGAGAACGACCATCACGATCGATGACGCCCTGCTCGATCAGCTCAAGATCAGGGCGGCTCAGGAGAACACGACGGTCAGCGCGCTCATCGAGGACGATGTCCGGCTAGGGGAACTGCGACGCGCTCAGCAAGCCGCGCCCGAACGCGGACGTTTCCGGCTGCGCACTTACGACCTGGGAAAACCCAGCACGGGCGTCGACATCAACGACAACGCGGCCGTGCTCGACGCCATGGAGCGCCGAGCGTGATCGCCTGCGATGTCAACGTTCTGATCAACGCGCACAACGTGTCCGCGCCGAAGCACGAGGAGTACGCGTCGTGGTTGGAGGACGCGCTCAACGGATCCACCCCGGTGGGCATCCCCTCGATCGTCTTCAGCGGGTACCTGCGCATCATCACGAACACCCGGTTGTTCCCTCGACGTTTCACGGCGGAGGAGGCGCTGGAGGAGATCGCGGCCATCCGGACGGCCCCGGCGTTCGTCTCGCTCGATCCGGGGCCGCGGCATTGGGAGATCTTCACCGAGTTGTGCCGCAAAGCCGAGGTGTCGGGCAACCACGTCCCCGACGCCTACCTCGCCGCCATCGCGATCGAGCACGGCGCGGAGTGGATCACGGCCGATCGGGGCTTCGCGCGGTACCCGGGCCTGCGCTGGCGCCATCCGCTGGACTAGGAGCCGTTCGGGAACGCGGGGCCGTTCGGCGACGGCACCTGATCGTGGCCTCGACGCCCGTGTTGATCATCGGTATCCATGGCACATGGAGATCAACAAGGACCGTGCGCAGGACCGGCAGCCGCCGCTGCGCACCCGCAGCTTCCCGTTCCCGCCTGGCGACCTCGCCGAACCCCGGCCCGGCATCGTCGTCAACGACGACGCCGCGCTGGTGGAATGCCTGGACACCGACCGGCGGCGCTGAGCGCCCGGGGTGTTCGGCGCGCCCGGGTGCTCAGGCGATGTCGATGACCGCGCGGCCGCGGATCTCGCGCCGGTTCAGCGCGTCGTAGGCGTCCTGCACCTCGTCGAAGGCGAACCGGCGGCTCACGGTGTCCTGCGGCCGCAGCTGCCCGCGCGCCACCATGTCCAGCAGCACCGGCATGTCCCGCTGCGGTTTCGCGCCGTAGGAGCCCTTGATCTGCAGCTTCCGCCGCGCGATGGTCGCCAGGTCGAACTCGCCGACGCTGCCCTTCGGGGCGATGCCGACCACCACGACCTGACCGCCCTCCACCACGGAGTCGCGGGCCACGCCGAACGTCGCCGGGCTGCCCAGCGCCTCGAAGGCCACGTCCACGCCGCGACCGCCGGTGAGCTCCCGGATCGCCGCCGGCGCGTCCACCTCCGCCGAGTTCACCACGTGCGTCGCGCCCAGCGCGCTCGCCGCGTCCAGCTTGTCCTCGGAGATGTCCACCGCCACGATCGTCGACGCCCCGAACAGCGCGGCCAGCTGGATCAGCGAACTGCCCACCCCGCCCGCGGCGACCACCGCCACCGCATCGCCGACCCGCACGTCCGCGGCGTGCCGCAGCGCCCCGTAGGCGGTCATCGTCGAGCAGCCCACCGAGGCCACGTCGGCCAGCTCCACCTCGTCCGGCACCTGGTACACCGAGGTCACCGGCGTCACCGAACGCTCCGCCAGCCCGCCCATCGAGTACATCCACACCGGCTCGCCGCCGGGCCGGAACAGCCGGGTCTGGCCGTCATAGAGCAGGCCCTTCGCCCGGTTGTGCGCGAAGAACTCCAGGCAGATCTCCGAGTTCCCGCGCGTGCACTGCGCGCACCGGCCGCACGGCATGATGAAGCTGGTGACCACCCGGTCGCCCACCCGCACCCCGGTCACGCCCGGCCCGACCTCGGAGACGACGCCGGCGACCTCGTGGCCGAGCACGGCGGGCACCGGGAACGGCAGCTCGCCCTTGAGCACGTGCAGGTCCGAGTGGCAGGCACCGCAGGAGAGCACGTCGATCGCGACCTCCCCGGCCTTCGGGTGCGGGTCGGCGATCTCCTCGATGGTCATCGGCTCGTTCACGGCGGTGTGCACGGCTGCTCGCATCCGGACCTCCTCGTCGGACCGGCCGGTCGGTACGGCCGGGGGCGAATCTAGCCCGCGATCTCCGGGGGCACCAGGGGCCGGAGGTTCAGCCGCTCGTCGCCCGCAGGTCGCCGGGCCGACGCCGGATCCGGGTACACCAGCGGGCGGACCGCGGCCGCGGGCCACCCCGCGGCCGATGATCACCGCGGCCGAGGTCAGCGGGTCCCCGGTCGCCCCGGGGGAGGGCGTGTCACCTGCGCCGATACCCTTTTCCGCAAAACGGGCGCGGAGAATCCGCGCCGTCCACCCGAAGGAGAGCAACGTGAGCGAGCGCACCCTGGTCCTGGTCAAGCCCGACGGGGTCGAGCGCGGCCTGGTCGGTGAGGTCATCGGCCGGATCGAGCGCAAGGGCCTCAAGCTGGTCGCGCTGGAACTGCGCCAGGTCGACGAGGACCTCGCCAAGCAGCACTACGCCGAGCACGACGGCAAGCCGTTCTTCGGCTCGCTGCTGGAGTTCATCACCTCCGGCCAGGTGCTGGCCGCCGTCGTCGAGGGCCCCCGCGCCATCTCGGCGTTCCGCCAGCTCGCCGGTGGCACCGACCCGGTCGAGAAGGCCGCCCCGGGCAGCATCCGCGGCGACTTCGGCCTGGAGGTGCAGTACAACCTGGTGCACGGCTCCGACTCGCCGGAGTCCGCCGAGCGCGAGATCAAGCTCTGGTTCCCCAGCCTCTGAGCGTCGACGGTCGCTGAATGCAGGCGACCGCTGAGGACAGCCGGCCTCCGGGCACTGATGGCCGCTGGGCGCCGACGGCCGCTGGACTCGGACGGCCCGGGACTCGGACGGCCGCTGGGCTCGGACGAGACCCGGGCTCGGACGGGCCCTGAGCTCGTACGGGCTTCGAACCCGGACGGTCCCGGCGCGGTCCGACCGCGCGGCGCGACCGCCGCCGGGACGGACCGCGGCGCGGCCCCGGCACCGCTGATCGGGGCCGCGCCCACCACCCCCGGACCTGCTGCGACCCCGGCCACTACCCTGGCCGGTGTGAGTGTGGAGTCCGTGTTCGACCGCTTGGAGCCGCTGCTGCCCCGCGTCTCCAAACCCGTGCAGTACGTGGGCGGGGAGCTCAACGCGACCGTCAAGGAGTGGGACGCCACCACCGTGCGGTGGGCGTTGATGTATCCCGACGCCTACGAGGTCGGGCTGCCCAACCAGGGCGTCATGATCCTCTACGAGATCCTCAACGAGCTCTCCGACGTGCTCGCCGAGCGCACCTACTCGGTGTGGCCGGACCTCGAGGAACTCATGCGGGAGCACGGCATCCCGCAGTTCACCGTGGACGGGCACCGCCCGGTCGGCGCCTTCGACGTGCTCGGCGTCAGCTTCGCCACCGAACTCGGCTACACCAACCTGCTCAGCGCACTGGACCTCGCGGGCATCCCGCTGCACGCCGTCGACCGCACCGAGGAGCACCCGGTGGTGCTCGCGGGCGGGCACGCCGCGTTCAACCCGGAACCGGTCGCCGACTTCCTCGACGCCGCCGTGCTCGGGGACGGCGAGGAATCGGTCCTGGAGATCACCGCCGCCATCCGGCGCTGGAAGGACGAGGGCCGCCCCGGCGGGCGCGACGAACTGCTGCTGCGCCTCGCCGAGAGCGGTGGCGTGTACGTGCCGAAGTTCTACGACGTGCGCTACGCCGCGGACGGCACCATCGCCGAGGTCGTGCCGAACCACGAGCGCGTGCCGTACCGGGTGTTCAAGCGCACCACCATGGAGCTCGACGAGTGGCCGTACCCGAAGCAGCCGCTGGTGCCGCTCGCCGAGAGCGTGCACGAGCGGATGAGCGTGGAGATCTTCCGCGGCTGCACCCGCGGCTGCCGGTTCTGCCAAGCCGGGATGATCACCCGGCCGGTGCGGGAGCGCTCGCCCGAGGGCATCGGCGAGATGGTGCAGAAGGGCCTCGAAGCGACCGGGTTCGAGGAGGTCGGGCTGCTGTCGCTGAGCTCCGCCGACCACTCCGAGATCGCCGAGGTCACCAAGGGCCTCGCCGACCGCTACGAAGGCTCCAACACCAGCCTGTCGCTGCCGTCGACCCGCGTCGACGCGTTCAACGTGGACCTCGCCAACGAGCTGTCCCGCAACGGCCGCCGCTCCGGGCTCACCTTCGCCCCCGAGGGCGGCAGCGAACGCATCCGCCGCGTCATCAACAAGATGGTGTCCGAAGAGGACCTCATCCGGACCGTGTCCGCCGCGTTCGCCAACGGCTGGCGGCAGGTGAAGCTGTACTTCATGTGCGGCCTGCCCACCGAGGAGGACGAGGACGTCCTGCAGATCGCCGAGATGGCCAAGGAGGTCATCCGGGCCGGTCGGCAGGTCTCCGGGCGCAAGGACATCCGCTGCACCATCTCCATCGGCGGGTTCGTGCCCAAACCGCACACCCCGTTCCAGTGGGCCGCGCAGTGCGACCCGGAGACCGTGGACGAGCGGCTGCGCAAGCTGCGCCACGCCGTCAACTCGGATCGCTCCCTCGGCCGCAACATCGGGATGCGCTACCACGACGGCAAGCCGTCGCTGGTCGAAGGACTGCTGTCCCGGGGTGACCGCAGGCTCGGCGCCGTCATCGAGCGGGTGTGGCGCGAGGGCGGCCGGTTCGACGGGTGGAACGAGCACTTCTCGTACCAGCGCTGGGTGGACTGCGCCGCGGAGGAGCTCGCGCGGTTCGACGTCGACGTCGCCTGGTACACCACCCGGGAACGCGCGGAGCACGAGATCCTGCCGTGGGACCACCTGGACTCCGGGCTGGACAAGGAGTGGCTCTGGGCCGACTGGCAGGACGCCCTCGACGCGCGGGAGCAGGACGACTGCCGGTGGACGCCGTGCTTCGACTGCGGGGTGTGCCCGACGATGGGCACCGACATCGAGATCGGGCCCTCCGGGCGCGTGCTGCTGCCGATCAGCCCGGTCGGCAAGGGCTCCCCGGTCAGCAATCCGGCGTTCACCGAGTGAGCGCCCGCCCGGCCGGTCTCGGTCGGCCGGGCGGGGACCGGCCGCGAACCGGGCCGGTGGAGCTCGCCGCGCCTGCCGGGCGGCGGTCCTAGCCGTCGCGCCGCGCCGCGTTGCGGAACTGCTGCGGCGAGGTCCCCACCACGCGCCGGAACGCCGTGCTGAAGGCGCTCTCCGAGCGGTAGCCCGCGGCGACCGCCAACTCCGAGAGGGTGCGGTCGCCGGTGCGCAGGGCGTCGCGGGCCAGCCGCATGCGCCACTCGATCAGATAACCCAGCGGGGCCGTGCCGACCTTCTCCTTGAACGTGCCCGCGAACGTGGACCGCGACATCCGGCTGATCTCGGCGAGCTCGTCCAGGGTCCACCGCCGCCCGACGTCGGCGTGCATCGCCCGCAAGGCCGCGCCGATCCCGTCGTCGGCGAGGGCGGCGAGCCAACCGCCGGGTCGTTCGACGTCGTCGGCGTGCGCCCGCAGCATGTGGACGAAGATCATCTTCGCGATCTGCTCCAGCACGAGGGAACGCCCGACGCCGCTCGACTCGATCTCCGCGACCAGCAGGGAGGCGAGGTGCATGAACAACGGCCCCCTGGGGTCCTGCGCGCGGACGAGCACCATCGGCGGGAGCACGTCGAGCAGCAGTGCCGCGTCGTCGGCGGCGAACGTGAAATCGACGCCGCACGTGTAGGTGTCCTCATCGGTGGCGGCTCCGATGCGGAACCCGCGGCCCACCGCGTTGGGCGGCAACGTCGCAGCCGCCCTGGGCGCCGCGTCGAGCGAGCTGCCCAGCACGTACGGCGGCGGGTTGCCGAGCAGGTAGAAGTCCCCCTCGCGCAACAGCACCGGTTCTAGACCGTCCAGGCTCAGCCGGCATTCGCCGTCGACGACGACGCCGAGCTTCACGTGCGGGAAGGGGTCGTACCGCACCGCCCACCGGCCGGCGGCGTGCAGCGGTGCGGGCACGACGGCCCGCGGGCGGAGCAGCTCCATGACGTCCACTAGCGGGTCACGGGTCCCCAGCTCCTGACCGCCGGACGATGCGTAAAGAAGTTCGGACGCCACGTTATGGACCGTATCAGCGCCTGGCGGCAGGGTGATCTGAGCGGGAATGCGCTCGGGGTGATCCGAACGCGTTCCCCGGTGCGGACATCGAGCCAGGGAGTGGTCGGAACCATGCGTTATCGATTTCTGGGGCGGTCGGGACTGCGCGTCTCGGCGTTGGCGC
The DNA here is from genome assembly GCF_040643635.1 of Saccharopolyspora sp. NPDC047091. Lineage (NCBI taxonomy): Bacteria > Bacillati > Actinomycetota > Actinomycetes > Pseudonocardiales > Pseudonocardiaceae > Saccharopolyspora > Saccharopolyspora sp. NPDC047091. The sequence continues at coordinate 73,346 of NZ_JBEYUS010000006.1, read as the reverse complement.
TCGGAACGGGGAATTTCGGCGGCGGATGGGGGCACGGCGCGACGGTCGCGGCGGCTCGCGACATGTACGACCGGTATCGCGCGGCCGGCGGGAACTTCATCGACACCGCCACGAACTACCAATTCGGCGACGCCGAGGAATACCTGTCGGACATGATCGCCACCGATCGCGAAGACGTCGTCCTGGCGACGAAGTACTCCATGGGCACGACGATCGACAGCGGCCTCCAGATGACCGGCAACGGCCGGAAGTCGATGGTGCAGTCGCTCGAGGCCAGCCTTCGGCGGCTGAAGACGGACCGCGTCGACCTGCTGTGGGCGCACGCGTCGGACGGCGCGACGCCGATCGAGGAGATCATGCGGGCCTTCGACGATCTGGTGCGCTCGGGAAAGGTCCTGCACGTGGGGTTGTGCAGCTTCCCGGCGTGGCGGGCCGCGGCGGGAGCGACGATCGCCGCGCTGCGCGGATGGTCGCCGCTGGTCGCGATCCAGGTCGAATACAGCCTCGTCGAACGGGCGGCGGAACGTGACCTGCTGCCGATGGCGGACGCTTTCGGAATGGGCGTCCTGGGCTATTCGCCGCTCGGCGGCGGCGTGCTGACCGGGAAGTACCGCCGCGGCGAGAGCGGCCGCGCGCAGAGTTCGATCAGCAGGTTCCTGCACCGCGAATCCGACGGGAACAAGGCGGAGGTCCTCGACGTGGTGGAGGCCGTCGCCGAGGAATCCGCCACGACTCCGGAGGAAGTGGCGATCGGGTGGTCGATGGCGAAGGGCGTCATCCCGATCATCGGCCCGCGGACGGCGGATCAGCTCCGCACGAACCTCGCCGCGGCGGAGCTCCGGTTGAACCCGGAGCAGGTCGCCCGATTGGACGCCGTCAGCGCGTTCCCGCTGGGCTATCCGCAGGAGCTGCTGGCGGATCCGGGATCGATCAACGCCATCACGGGCGGCAACGCGGACCTGCTCGACGTCCCCCGGCACGGCGTCCGGTAGCGGACGGCGGCGCGCCCCGGAGACCCGTCGGCCCGGGGCGCCGCGTCACCGGACGGGGCCGCGCCGTGCTCCGGACCGGACGGGCGTTCACCCCGCCACCGCGGCCTGCGCGTCCACCAGGCCGTGGCCGTAGAAGCCGTTGTAGGTGGCGTAGCCGCGGCACAGCGCGTCCTGCAGCCCGTCGCCGTCCAGGTCGTAGTCCGAGGGGCAGGGCAGCGGCCGCGCCGTCTCCAGCAGCGTGCGGCGCAGCTCCGCGGCGCTCGCACCCGGATCGCGGGCCGCCAGCAGCGCCGCCACACCGGCCACGTGCGGTGCGGCCATCGAGGTGCCGCAGGTCGAGCGGTAGTCGCCGCCCGGCACCGTGGAGCGCACGCACTGCTCGCCGCGCTGCTCCCCGCCCGGCGCGGCCAGGTCCACCGCGCCCAGCCCGTACGAGCTGTACCCGGACTTGACCTCGTCGGGGCCGACCGCCGCCACCGAAACCACGTCGTCGAGCCCGGCGGGCACGGCCTCGCACACCGGTTCGCGCTCCGGCGGCACCGCGGTCAGGTCGGTCCGCTCGTTGCCGACGGCGGCGACGGTGAGCACGTCCCGCTCGGTCGCGTAGCGCACCGCCCGGCGCACCGCCTCCTGCGGCACCGGGGACCCGGCGCGGGAGCAGCCCAGCTGCGCGGACTCCACCAGGAAGCTGCTGTTCACCACGTCCACGCCGTGCTCGGCGGCCCACACGAACCCGCACACCGCGGCCTCCGGGTGCACGTACCCGTCCCCGTTGACCACCCGGATCGAGGCCAGCCGGGCCTCGGGGGCGACCCCGGTGACCTCGGCGCCGTCGTCGGCGGCGGCGATGATGCCCGCCACGTGGGTGCCGTGCGCGTCGCCTTCCGGCGCGGCGTCCAGCTCGGGGTCCTCCGGGGTGAGGCAGTTCGCCGAGCGGGACACGTCCACCGCCGCGGCCAGTTCCGGGTGCGCCGCGTCGATGCCCGAGTCGAGGACTCCGACGACGGCGCCCGCGCCGCGGGTGGTGGCGTGCGCTTCCCGGGCGTGGACGGCGCGGAGGTTCCACTGCTCGGCGCTGGAGGGCCCGGTGCCGGAGTCCTGCTGGGCGCCGCCCGCGTCGTCGTCGCCCGCTTCGGCGCGGTCGGCGAGGACCTGCCGCTCGGCGCTGTAGGCGCGGTCCCGCCCCATCCGCGCGGTGAAGTCCGGTTCGGCCGAGTCCACCACGCCCACCCCGATCTCCGGGTAGTACGCGGCCGTCGAGCCGCAGTCGGCCGCCGTCTCGGCCGCCGCCGCGGTGCGGGACAGGCCGGGCTCGAACAGCACCACGTAGCGCAGCTCGGGCCCGTCCGCGGTGCAGGACCGGGCCGGTTCCGCGTCGGCTGCGGGGCCGGTGCCGACCAGCAGACCCAGCAACGACAGGCTGGTCGCGGCGACGCCGGCCGACCGGGCGAGGGGCACGTCGAACCTCCCACGTGACCGGGCGATCGCCCGCTGGCGGCCGCCGGGACACGCGCGACGGTAGCCAGCTCGCACCGGGCGGTACAAGGGCCGGACGAACATACCGCGCGGTCCTCGACCACCTGCGCGGAACCAGGCGGTACCGTCGGGGCACGGCCCGGTGGCTCCGCTCCCGGACCGTCGCTGATCGCCACCGGCCGCCTCGTGCGGCCGCACCCGGGAGGAGCCCTGGTGAGTCGCCGCGACCACCCCAACCCGTCCGCGGCGCCGGTGCAGAAGCTGCGCCTGCGCTACGCCAAACGAGGACGCCTGCGGTTCAGCTCACACCGCGACCTCGCCAGGGTGTTCGAGCGGGCGGTGCGCCGCGCGGGGGTACCGATGGCGTACTCGCAGGGCTTCAGCCCGCACCCCAAGATCTCCTGGGCCGGTGCGGTGCCGACCGGCGTGGCCAGCGAAGCCGAGTACGTCGAGCTCCAGCTGGTGCAGGAGGTGGACCCGGAACTGCTGCGCTCGGAGCTGAACCGGGTGCTGCCACCTGGGATGGAGCTGGTCGAGGCCGTGGTCGCCGGGCCGGGAGCGCTGGCCGAACGCCTCACCGCGAGCCGCTGGGCGATCGAGCTGCCGGACATCGGCGTCGAACCGCTGCGGGCCGCCGTCGCCGCACTGCTCGCCGCCGAGTCGGTCGAAGTGGAGCGGATGACCAAGGACGGGCGCCGGACTTTGGACGCCCGAGCGGCGCTCGTGTCGGCGGAAGTCCTGGACAGTGCAGATCCAACTGCGGTGCGTGACCAAGATTTCGCTTCCGTCGCCCAAGTGGACGATTGGCCGAAGGGTCGTGCACCGTATGGGATACTCGTAACGGTCGTGCGGCAGACAACACCCGTCGTTCGACCCGACGATGTGCTGAACGCTCTGCGCGTCGTCGCCGATCTGGACCCGTCCGCGGCCGCTCGAGCGACCCGGTGGGAACAAGGTCGGCTAGACGACGAGGGAGGGCTCGCCGACCCGTTCGCCCAGGACAGGGCGACGGCCGTGGCCCATCGGGAGACAATCCCGGCCGGGTGACGTGCCAGGCGCGGACACCGTCGGACCCACCGTGGGACTTCCCGGTTCACCCAGATCCGGGACGGAGGGGACCAGCAGAATTGCCGTCGCCCACGGGCGACGGAAGACCGCAGAACGCACATGCTCCTGTGCGGCCGCGTCCACGGACGCGCCCGGGGGCGGAGGAGTTGAATGTCGAACACGGAAACGCCCGCTGGGAACGCCAGCGGGCCATCGCCCACATCCACCCAGGAAGGCGGCTCGGACACGTTCGAGCTGCCCGCCAAGCTGCGCGTGCACGCGCTGGCGAAGCTGCTGGGCGCCAGCAGCCGGGAGGTCATCACCTCCCTCGATTCGCTCGGTGAAGCCGTGCGCAGCGCGCAATCCAACATCACGCGCGAGGTCGCGCTCCGGGTGGTCCAGCAACTGCGCCCCGAACAGATCGTCGACGAGGCCGCCGCCGAGCGGCAGCCGGCCGAGGACGCCCGGGCGACGGCCGCGGCCGAGCAGCCCGCCGAGCAGGACGCGGCGCCCGAGCAGGCTGCCGAGACCACCCCGCTGAACCCGGTGTTCGCGGCCCCGCAGGCGATGTTCCTCGCCCCGGAGCCCGTCGCGGCCCGCCCCGCGCCCGCCGCGCCGAAGCCGGAACCGGCCGCCGAGACCGGCGACGATCAGGACGATCAGGACGACCAGGACTACTCGGGCGACGGCGACCACTCCGCCGACGGCGAGGACTCCGCCGACGGCGACGACGAGAACGGCGGCCGCCGCCGTCGCCGCCGCGGCCGTCGCGGCCGGGGCCGGGGCAAGGGCGGCGAGGGCGAGCAGTCCGACGCCGCCGACGAGCAGCCCGAGGAAGAGGCCGACAAGCCCGCCAAGCAGGACAAGGGCGGCAAGGGGCGCAAGGACTCCCGCAAGGACGGCGGCCGCAAGGACGACGCGCGCGAGGACTCCGGCGACACGACCGCCGAGGACGAGAAGGACGGCAAGTCCGCCGACGCGCCCGCCGACGGCGGTGGCGAGGATTCCAGCCGCCGTCGTCGCCGTCGCCGCCGCCGCAAGGGCTCCGGGGACGACGACGGGCCGTCGCGGGACGACGATCCGCCGAACACCGTCGTGCACGTCCGTGAGGAGCGGCAGCAGGACCACGGTCGCCAGGAGAGCAGCGACGACGAGGTCCGCGCGATCAAGGGCTCCACGCGGCTGGAGGCCAAGCGCCAGCGCCGCCGCGACGGCCGCGAGGCAGGCCGCCGCCGCGCCCCGGTGCTGTCCGAGTCCGAATTCCTCGCCCGCCGCGAAGCGGTGGACCGCAGCATGGTGGTGCGCGAGAACGGCGACCAGACCCAGATCGCGGTGCTCGAGGACAACGTCCTCGTCGAGAACTTCGTCACCGCCTCCGGCTCCGGTTCGCTGGTCGGCAACGTGTACCTGGGCCGCGTGCAGAACGTGCTGCCCAGCATGGAGGCCGCGTTCGTCGACATCGGCCGCGGCCGCAACGCCGTGCTCTACGCCGGTGAGGTCGATTGGGACGCCGCCGGGCTCGCCGGGAAGGCGCGCCGCATCGAGCAGGCCCTGTCCACCGGCGACAGCGTCCTGGTGCAGGTCACCAAGGACCCCGTCGGCCACAAGGGCGCGCGGCTGACCACCCAGATCAGCCTGCCCGGCCGGTTCCTGGTGTACGTGCCGGGCGGCGGTGCCACCGGCATCAGCCGGAAGCTGCCGGACAACGAGCGCAAGCGGCTCAAGGAGATCCTCAAGCGGATCGTCCCGGACAACGCCGGAGTCATCATCCGGACCGCCTCCGAGGGCACCAGCGAAGAGGCCCTGGACCGCGACGTGCGCCGCCTGCAGGCCCAGTGGGAGGTCATCAAGGAGAAGGCCGACACCCCGAAGGCCCAGGCGCCGCAGCTGCTCTACGAAGAGCCCGACCTGCTGATCAAGGTCGTGCGGGACCTGTTCACCGAGGACTTCTCGTCGCTGGTCGTCCAGGGCGGCGACGCCTGGGACACCATCGAGGCCTACGTGCAGCACGTGGCGCCGGACCTGATGAGCCGGCTCACCAAGCACACCGGCAAGGGCGACGTCTTCACGGATCAGCGGATCACCGAGCAGATCGCGAAGGCGCTGGACCGCAAGGTCTGGCTGCCCTCCGGTGGCTACCTGGTGATCGACCGCACCGAGGCGATGACCGTCATCGACGTCAACACCGGCAAGTTCACCGGCTCGGGCGGCAACCTCGAGGAGACGGTCACCAGGAACAACCTGGAGGCGGCCGAGGAGATCGTGCGCCAGCTGCGGCTGCGCGACATCGGCGGCATCATCGTGATCGACTTCATCGACATGGTGCTGGAGTCCAACCGGGACCTGGTGCTGCGCAGGCTCACCGAGTGCCTCGGGCGCGACCGCACCCGGCACCAGGTGGCCGAGGTGACCTCGCTCGGACTGGTGCAGATGACCCGCAAGCGGGTCGGCACCGGTCTGCTGGAGGCCTACAGCAGCACCTGCGAGCACTGCCGCGGGCGGGGCCTGATGGTCTCGACGGACCCGGTGGTGCACCAGCACGGCGGTGGCTCCGGCAACGGCGGCGGTGGCGGCAACGGCGGCGGCTCGCGCCGGAACCGCAACAAGGGCAAGCACGACGGTTCCGGGGACTCGGACGGCGCGCAGCACGCCGAGCGGAACGGGACCGTGCAGGAGCAGTCGTCCAAGGACGGCAAGCAGGATTCGGGCAAGCAGGAGTCCGGCAAGCAGGAGTCCGGCAAGGATTCCGGCGGCAAGCAGGACTCCGGCAAGCACGAGCAGGCGAAGGGCTCCGGCAAGCACGAGTCGGGCAGGCACGAGTCGGGCAAGCAGGACGGCGGCAAGCACGACTCGGGCAAGCACGACTCCGGGAAGCGCGAGCAGGGCAAGCCGGAGTTCGCCGAGCACGGCGCCGAGCAGAACGGCGCCAAGGCGGACGGCGGCAGGCAGGACGCTGGCAGGCAGGACTCGGGCACGCCGGATCAGGCCAAGCAGGACTCGGGCAAGCAGGACTCCGCCAAGCAGGAGTCGGGCAAGCAGGAGTCGGGCAAGCCGAACGAGGCCGAGCCCGCGCAGCAGGAGCAGGCGGCCCGGCCCGCCGCTCCGGCCGAGCAGCCCGTGAAGCAGCCGGAAACCCCGGCAGCCCAGCAGTCCAGCCCGGACACCGGCGAGACCAACGGCCGCTCCCGGCGGCGCAAGGTCAGCCGTCCGGCGGGCAGCGCGGGAACTCCGGCCGAGCCGGTGGTCCTCGCGGTCGAGAAGCCCGCCGAGCCCGCCACCAACGGGGTTCCGGAGGTGCCGGCGCCCGCCACGGCCTCGGTCACCCGCAGGCCGCGGCGCCGGGCGGCGTCCCGGGCCGCGGGCGCGCCGGTGAACTCCCCGGAGGCCGTCCCCGGTGATGCCGCGGACGCCACCGCCGGAGCGAACTCCGAGAGCTGAGCAGCACCGCCGCGGGCGGGGCCGGGAACTTCCCGGCCCCGCCCGCGGTCGTCTCACCCCTGTCCGAGCCCTGGCGCCGTCACCAGCGCGGCGCGAACCGCACCACGTCGACCTCGGCCGTCCCGGTCAACCCGGGGTAGTGCGCGGCCAGCGCCGCGCGCAGCTCGGCCAGGCCGGCGAACCCGTCCAGCACCGCGTCCTCGTCGGTGAGCGCGTCCACGGCCTCGCGCCGCACTTCGGTGATCTCGGCGGGCAGCGTCGTCGCCGACCCGTCCGCGTGCTCGAACACCAGCCGCACCGGTCCGGTCCGCACCGGGTCGTGCACCCGCACGGTGCTGCGCTTGGAGCCGTCGCGGACCGCGTCCAGGTAGCCGTCCCACAGGTGCAGCGCCGGTGGCGGCCCGTCCGGCGCGTAGTCCCGGTAGTCGTAGGGCAGCGGCAGCAGGTCGGCGATCGGCACCGCTTCGAGGCCGTTCTTGCCGTGGACGATCGCCCGCGACCCCGGGAAGTAGTCGTAGAGCTGCTGCCTGCACCGGCCGCAGGGCGGGATGACCTGCCTGCCGCGGGCCAGCACCGCCACCATCGTCGTCAGCGGTGCGGACCCGGAGGCGGCGGCCTGGCCGATCACGACGGGTTCCGCGCAGGGGCCGCCGGTGAAGTGCGAGACGTTCATCCCGGTGAAGACCTCGCCCCGCTCGTCGTAGGCGGCGGCCGACACCTGGTGGTCGTCGTTGAGCGTGGCGCGGTCGAGCACGGCGGTGGCCCGCCGCACCAGTTCGAGGTCCGCATCGGTGAGCATGGGGCCCGATGCTAGGCCGCGGCGTGCCGCCTCGTCCGCTCCTCTTCCCGCGGCCGGACGAGTTCTCGTGGCCGGACGAGCGCGGTGCGGGCAAGGCTCACGCGGTGGAGCGAGCGGGCTCGGTGTCCGCGGCGACCAGGTCGGTGACGTCCGCATCGCGCCCGGTGCGGTGCAGCACCAGCTCCGCGAGCAGCCCGGTGGAGATCATCTGCACCGCGAAGATCTCCAGCAGGATGCCCAGCGTCAGCAGCGGCCGCGTCCCGATCGACTGCTCGGTGAACACCCACACCCCGGTCAGGTACAGCAGGATCAGGGTGCCCGCCGTGCCCGCGGCCATGCCGAGCCCGCCGAACAGGTGCGCGGGCCGCCGCCCGTAGCGGGTCAGCGCCACCACGGTGAGCAGGTCCAGCGCGCCGCGCACGTAGCGCTCCAGCCCGTACTTGGAGGTGCCGTGCTCGCGGGCCCGGTGGTGCACGGCCAGCTCCCGCACCCGGTAGCCCAGCTGGTGGGCCAGCGCCGGGATGTAGCGGTGCAGCTCGCCGTACAGCGGCACCCGCCGGTACACCTCGGTGCGGGCCGCCTTGAGCCCGCAGTTGTGGTCGGAGAGCCGCAGCCCGGTGATCACGCCGGTCATCCAGTTGAAGAACTTCGACGGCAGCCGCTTGCCCAGCGGGTCCTTGCGCTGCGCCTTGTGCCCGCTGACGAGGTCGGCGCCCGCGTCGAGCTCGGCGAGCAACCGCGGCACCTCGGCCGGGTCGTCCTGCAGGTCGGCGTCGAGGGTGACCAGCAGCCGCCCGCGCACTTCGCCGACGCCCGCGGCGAGCGCGGCGGCCTTGCCGAAGTTCCGCCGCATCCGCAGGCCGCGGATGCGCGGGTCGGCGGCCGCGTGCTCGGTGATGATCCGCCAGCTGTCGTCGGTGCTGCCGTCGTCGACGACGAGCAGCTCCCAGCTGCGCTGCTGGGCGTCCATCACGGCGGTGATCTCGGCGAACAGCTTCGGCAGGCTCGCGGCCTCGTCCTTCGCCGGGGTCAGCAGGGACACCTCGACGGTCGCGGCGGATTCGCTCACGAGGTCACCTCCGGGTGTTCGGTGAGCGGGCGGATCCACCAGCCGTCGGGGAAGCGGAACGCGACGCGCAGCGGGCCCGCGGTGTCGGCGGGGACCACCGCGCGGTAGCCGAGGCCGATCTCGATGCCGGGGGTCTGGCCCTCGGCGTCGGAGCGGGGGATGTCCACCACGCCGCCGCCGACGACTTCGCCCTGCTGGTCGAGGACCGCGACGCACCGGGCGCGTTCGATGCCGGAGATCGCCCAGCCCTTGAGCATCCGGGCACCGCCCTGCACCTGGTCGGTCTCCACGTTGAGGACCACGTCCCAACCGGCGGGCCGCGGTTCCCGGTAGCTGCCGATGCTGGGCACCCGCCAGTCGGCGGTGCTCACCCGCGAGCCGATCTCGACGCCGTCGCCGCAGCCGAGGGTGAACTCGTCGGAGAACGGGTAGTGGCCGAGCGCGCGCAGCCGCGGCAGCAGCCGCTCGGGGGACGGGAAGCGGTCGGTGAACGCGTCGGTGGTGCCGACCTTCGCGGCGACCGCGAGCAGGTCCTGGTTCGGCGCGTCCTCGCGGACCGCCTGCGCCATCGGCGCGCCCAGCGCGACGGTGCCGAGCACGGTGGTGAACACCGCGATCGACCGGACGCCGGGCCACCGCGCCCAGGCGACGGCGATGACCAGCACCGCGATCCACAGCGCCGCGGTCATGCTGTTGTACCGGCTCTGCAGCCCGGCGGATTCGCCGAACGCGGCCCGCGAACCGGAGATCATCACCGCGCAGCCCACCGCGTACACGGCGAGGCCCCACCAGGGCGCGCTGGCCGCGCGGTGCTCCGGGCGCAGGCAGCCGGGCAGGTGCAGCGCGAGGACCGCCAGCCCGGCGACCCCGGCGACGAGCGCCAGCGACGGCTCGGTGCCGGTCCACACCATGCCGAGCATGCTCAGCCCGGCCAGCAGGGCCTGCGCCGGATCGTCGGTGGGGGAGGCCCCGCCGCCGCCCTGCGGCCCGCGCAGCAGCAGCCAGGCGGCGACCACGACCACGCCGACGACCATCGGGGTGGCGACCCGCCCGCGCCGCTCGCCGCGCATCCAGCCGACCACCGACAGCGCGGGCCACACCGCGAACGAGGTGCCGTAGCTGATCGAGGCCAGCAGCCCCAGCAGCACCGCGGGCAGCAGCCGTCCCCGCTGCATCGCCAGCAGGGCGCCCAGCACCAGCAGCATCGCCAAGATCCACGAGGCGCCGCTCATCGAGCGCACGAAGTTGTGGATGCCGTGCGGGTTGAACACCAGCGTCGAGGTCGCCACCACCAGCGCCGCCCGCTGCCACCGGCCGAGCGAGGCGGGCAGCATCACCGACACCAGCAGCACGCAGCCCACGCCGAACGCCAGCACCACCAGCCCCAGCGGGTGGTTGAGCCCGTGCCCGAACCGGGCGCTGAGCCAGAACAGCAGGCTCGGGAGCACGAACGGGTGCTCGTTGCGGAAGCCGAACAGCGCTTCCGGCCGCAGCGAGCCGTCCTCGCCGGTGATGTCCAGCAGGACCCACCAGTAGTCGTAGAAGTGCAGCTGGGGTGCGCGCAGCACCTCCCGCAGCATCATCAGCGGCGGTATGAGGGCCGACAGCAGCAGCAACCGGGGCCCGAGCGGACCTTCGCGCAGCCGCCGGAAGCGGTCGCGCGCCGGGTCGTCCCGGCCCTCGGCTGCGGTGTGCTCGTCGCGCCCCGGAACGGACTCGGCGGCGATCTCGGTCACGCGAATTTCCCCATGTCACGGTCGAACGGCGACCCACCGTAGCAAGCGGTCCGGCGCGGTCCGGGGCCTTCGCCCGCATTGATCGGTGCGCCGTTCGCCACGTTCGGCGAGCGGGTCCGGCGGGCTTCCGGCGGGCGGGTTCCGGGGGTGCTCGCCGGGCCGGGCAGGGCTTGGCATACGCTGTCGTCCTGCCCGCTCGCGGCTGCTCCGACCCCTCGCGGTCGGGAGCCACCGGGTGGTCTGTATGCTGTGTGAGCACTTCTCGCCGCCGGACGGGCGGAGAGGCAAAACGCCTGTAGAACCCGGTGTGCCCCTCGTGGGGACGAGGGTCGCGACACAGGAACCCCCCGAAGCCCGGCCTGGCCGGGCGGTAGGAACTCCGGTTCGCCGGAGAGGGCGTCAACGGGTGAACCAAGCGAACCGAGTAGCAGGAGACTTCCGACTCATGTACGCGATCGTCAAGACCGGCGGCAAGCAGTACAAAGTGGCGGTCGGGGACGTCGTCGAGGTCGAGAAGCTCGAAGGCGACTCCGGCACCGAGGTCACCTTCCCGGCTGTTCTGGTCGTCGACGGCACCGACGTCACCGCCGACGCCGACGCACTGGCGAAGGTTTCGGTGACCGGGAAGCTGGTCGAGCAGACCAAGGGCCCCAAGATCCGCATCCACAAGTTCAAGAACAAGACCGGATACCAGAAGCGCCAGGGTCACCGTCAGAAGTTGACCCGCGTTGAGGTCACCGGCATCACCAAGTGAGGACCTGAGTAGTCATGGCACACAAGAAGGGCGCTTCCAGCTCTCGCAACGGCCGCGACTCGAACCCCCAGTACCTCGGGGTCAAGCGCTACGGCGGCCAGGTCGTCAAGGCCGGTGAGATCCTGCTCCGGCAGCGCGGCACCAAGTTCCACCCCGGCCTGAACGTCGGCCGCGGCAAGGACGACACGCTGTTCGCGCTGTCGGCCGGTGAGGTCGAGTTCGGCAGCAAGCGCGGTCGCAAGACCGTCAACATCGTGCCGGCCGAGGTCGTCTGACCCGGCTCTCGGCACTAGCAGTTCCCGACGAGGGGCGGGTCCGGTCTCTGCACCGGCCCGCCCCTCGTTCGCGTTCGCGGAACGCATCGAATGTCAGCACTTCCCGCACCTGGAGGGACTCGTGTCGCGGTTCGTTGACCGCGTGACCATCCACATCGCCGCAGGCGATGGGGGCAATGGCTGCGCCTCGGTCCACCGGGAGAAGTTCAAGCCGCTCGGCGGCCCGGACGGTGGCAACGGCGGTCGCGGCGGTGACGTGCGGCTCGTCGTCGACCCGGGCGTGCACACGCTCCTGGACTTCCACCACCGCCCGCACGCGACCGCGGCCAACGGCAAGCAGGGCCGCGGGAGCCTGCGCAACGGCGCGATCGGCGACGACCTGGTGCTGCCGGTGCCGGACGGCACGGTGGTGCTCACCGCGGACGGCGAGGTGCTGGCCGACCTGGTCGGGCCGGGCACCACGTTCGTCGCGGCCGAAGGCGGCCGCGGTGGGCTGGGCAACGCGGCGCTGGCCTCGAAGGCCCGCAAGGCGCCCGGTTTCGCGCTGCTCGGCGAGCCGGGCGGCGAGCACGAACTGGTGCTGGAGCTGAAGTCCGTCGCCGACGTGGGCCTGCTCGGCTTCCCGTCGGCGGGCAAGTCCTCGCTGATCTCGGTGGTCTCCGCGGCCAAGCCGAAGATCGCGGACTACCCGTTCACCACGCTGGTGCCGAACCTCGGCGTGGTCACCGCGGGCGAGACGGTGTTCACCGTCGCCGACGTGCCCGGCCTCATCCCCGGCGCCAGCGAGGGCCGCGGGCTGGGCCTGGACTTCCTGCGGCACATCGAGCGGTGCGCGGTGCTGGTGCACGTGGTGGACTGCGCCACGCTGGAACCGGGCCGCGACCCGCTATCCGACGTGGATGCGCTGGAGGAGGAGCTGGCCCGGTACACGCCGGCGCTGGAGGGCGAGCACGGCGACCTCGGCGACCGGCCGCGGCTGGTGGTGCTGAACAAGGTGGACGTGCCGGAGGCGCGGGAGCTCGCCGACCTGATCCGCCCCGACCTGGAGGCCCGCGGCCTGCGCGTGTTCGAGGTGTCCACGGCCAGCCACGAAGGCCTCCGCGAGCTCTCGTTCGCGCTGGGCGAAGAGGTCGAGCGCTACCGGGCGTCGCTGCCCGAGCCGGAACCGGCGCGGGTCGTGGTGCGCCCGCACGCCATCGGCGACAGCGGCTTCACGGTGGAGACCGATCCGGAGGACGACGAGGCGTTCATCGTGCGCGGCGAGAAGCCGGAGCGCTGGGTGCGCCAGACCGCGTTCGACAACGACGAGGCGGTGGGCTTCCTCGCCGACCGGCTCGCGAAGCTCGGCGTGGAAGAGGCGCTCGGCAAGGCGGGCGCCGAACCGGGCAGCCAGGTCACCATCGGCGGCGTCACGTTCGACTGGGAGCCGTCCACCCCGGCCGGGGTCGCCGCCGTGCTCACCGGCCGTGGCACCGACTCGCGCCTGGACGCGACCGACCGGATCGGCGCGTCCGACCGGAAGGCGGCGAAGAAGGCGCGCCGCGGGAACCTCGACGCCGAAGGCGGCTACGCCGGGGGAGCCGAGGAGGACGAGTGACCGGCGCGGTGCAGTCCTCGCGGACCCGGGAGTCGATCGCGGCGGCGCACCGCATCGTCGTCAAGGTCGGTTCGTCCTCGCTGACCACCGGCAGGGGAGCGCTGGACCAGGCGCGGCTCGCGTCCCTGGTGGACGCGGTGGAGGCGAGGGCCGCCACCGGCTGCCAGGTCGTGGTGGTGTCCTCCGGTGCCATCGCCGCCGGGATCGCCCCGCTGGGGCTGCGCCGCCGCCCGCGGGACCTGGCGACGAAGCAGGCCGCCGCGAGCGTGGGGCAGCAGGCGCTGGCCCACGCCTACGCCGAGTCCTTCGCCCGCTACCGGCGCACCGTGGGGCAGGTGCTGCTCACCGCCGACGACGTGGTGCGGCGTTCGCACTACCGCAACGCGCAGCGCACGCTGAACCGGCTGCTCACCCTCGGCGTGGTGCCGGTGGTGAACGAGAACGACACGGTGGCCACCGCGGAGATCCGGTTCGGCGACAACGACCGGCTGGCCGCGTTGGTGTCGCACCTGGTCGGTGCGGACGCGCTGCTGCTGCTGTCCGATGTGGACGCCTTGTACGACGGTGATCCGCGCGGCGGCGGGGCGTCGGCGATCCGCGAGGTCACCAGCGCCGCCGACCTGGCCGGGGTGGACGCGGGCGCCTCGGGTTCCGGGGTGGGCACCGGTGGCATGGCCTCGAAGGTGGAGGCGGCGCGGGTGGCGTGCACCGCGGGCATCCCGGTACTGCTGACCTCGGCGGCGCAGGCCGCGCGGGCGCTCGGCGACGCCGACGTGGGCACCGCGTTCGCGACCACCGGCAGCAGGCTCTCCGCCCGGCGCTTCTGGTTGGCGCACGCGGCGGGGGCGCGCGGCCGGTTGTGGCTCGACGACGGCGCGGTCTCGGCCGTGGTGCGGCGGCGCCGGTCGCTGCTGGCGGCCGGGATCACCTCGGTGGAGGGCGCGTTCGACGGCGGGGACGTGGTGGAACTCGTCGACCCGGCCGGGGCCGTGGTGGCGCGCGGCGTCGTCGCTTACGACGCGGCGGAACTGCCCGAGCTCATCGGCCGGTCCAGCCACGAACTGCCCGCCGAGCAGCGCCGCGAAGTGGTGCACGCCGACGACCTGGTGCCGCTGCGCTAGCGCAGCTCGCTGCCCCTGGTCTCCGGCAGCGCGAGGATCACGAAGAACGCGAGGACGGCCGCGGCCGCGATGTACCAGAAGAACAGCGCCTCCGCGCCGAACGCGGCGAACGCCTGGATCACCAGCGGCGCCGTCCCGCCGAACACCGCGACGGTCAGGTTGTACCAGGCGCCGATGCCGAGACCGCGCAGCTCCGTCGGGAACAGCTCCGACATGATCGCCGGTGCGATCGAGGTCATCGCCGAGTAGAGCCCGACGCCGACGCAGAACACCACCAGCAGCCCGCCGAGGCCCGGCCCGACCAGCGCGGACAGCGGCACGATCAGCACCGCCGTCGCGGCCGACCACACGAGCAGCTGCGGCTTGCGGCCGAACCGGTCCGAGAGCGCCCCCATCGGGTACTGCAGCGCGATGAACAGCACCGTCGCCACCGACAGCGCCAGGAACACGTCCGTGGCGTCGGCGTGCCGGGTGTCCACGGCGAACGGGGTGAGCGCGCTGAAGAACGTGTAGTAGCAGAGCGTGGAGAGCATGCTGAACCCGATGAGCATGCCCACGGCCTTCGGGTGCCACCGCAACGTCGTCCACAGTGGACTGCGCAGCGCTCGCGCCTTCTCCCGGTTGTCGGCGAACTGCTCGGTCTCCTCCAGCGACCGCCGCAGCCAGATCCCGATCAGGCCGAGCACACCGCCGACGACGAACGGGATGCGCCAGCCGAACGCGGTCAGCTGCTGCTCGCTCAGCACCGAGGTCAGCAGGTACCCGAGCAGCGAGGCCACCAGCAGCGCCGCCCCGGTGGAGATGTAGAAGAACGCCGAGTAGCGGCCGCGCCTGCTCGCCGGGGCGATCTCGGCGAGGTAGGCGGAGGCGTTCGACACCTCGCCGCCCAGCGACAGCCCCTGCCCGACGCGCGCCAGCACCAGCAGCGCCGGTGCGCCCCAGCCGATCAGGTCGAAGGTCGGCAGCACCCCGATGAGCAGCGAGCCGCCCGCCATCAGCACGATCGTCAGCAGCATCGCGGTCTTGCGCCCGCGCAGGTCGGCGAACCGGCCCAGCAGCCAGCCGCCGAGCGGGCGGAAGAAGAACGCCAGCGCGAACGTCGCCAGCGTGTTGACCAGCGCGAGCTCACCGGGGAAGAAGCGGGTCGCGAAGTACACGCTGAACGCGCTGTAGATCGTCCAGTCGTACCACTCGATCGCATTGCCGATGCTGGCCGCGACCAGCTTGCGCACCGGAAGCCGGTGCCGTTCCGGCACTTCCGACCTCGACGTGACCATCCGCAGCCTCCCCCGCACAGATCGCGCCACACTATGGCGGCCCGCGCCGGTTGGGAACCCTTCCCAGCCCCCGGGAACCTCGGTCAGCCGGTCGAGGCGAGGGCGAACGGCAGCACCGCCGGGGCGCCCGCGAGCCGCAGCGTGCGGGCCACGATCGCCGCGGTCCAGCCGGTGTCGGCGTAGTCGTCCATCAGCAGCACCGGGCCGTCCAGTTCGGCCACTCGCGCCGCGAGCTCGTCGGGGATCTTGAACTGGCCGCGGAGCGAGCCGACGCGCTGCGCGCTGTTGCCCCGCCGCGGCGTGCCGTCCGGATTCGTGGCGACCTCGCCGAGCAGCGGCAGCCTGCCGATGGTGGCGATGCGCTGCGCGAGGCTGCGCACCAGCAGCGGCCTGCTGTTCGAGCCGATGGAGATCACGCCGACCGGCCGCTGCTCCCACTCCCACGAGGCGAGCACCTGCACGCACGCCTGGAACAGGTCCTCCGGCAGCTCCTGGTCCGGGACGCCGGTGCCCAGCAGGTCGCGCAGCCGGTTGCCCCAGCCGATGTCGGTGAGCCTGCCGACGGCCCGCCCCTGCTCGGCGCGTTCCGCCGCGGGCAACCGCCCGGACACGGGCACGCCCAGCGCGTCCATCCCGGTCGGCCACAGCTTGCGCGGCTCCAGCTCCACGCCGGGGCGGCGCAGCCGCTCGTTCGCCCGCTGCACCACCTGCTCGTCGACCTCGGCGGAGTGGTGCTCGCCGGTGCAGTTGTCGCAGCGCCCGCACGGTTCCGCGTACGGGTCGTCGAGCTGGCGGCGCAGGAACTCCATCCGGCAGTCCGCGGTGGCGAGGTAGTCCAGCATCGCCCGCTGCTCGGCGGCGCGTTCCGCGGCGATCCACCCGTAGCGCTCGGCCTCGTAGGTCCACGGCTCGCCGGTCGCCTCCCAGCCGCCCTTGACCCGGCGCACCGCGCCGTCCACGTCGAGGACCTTGAGCACCATCTCCAGCCGGGACCGGCCCAGGTCCACGCGCGGCTCCAGCGCCGCGGTGGACAGCGTGCCCCCTTCGGCGAGCGCGTCGAGGATGGCGCGCACGGTCGGCTCCGGCGGGAACGCCATCGACGCGAAGTAGCGCCAGATCTCCTGGTCCTCCGGGCCGGGCAGCAGCAGCGCCTCCGCCCGCCGCACCCCGCGCCCGGCGCGACCGATCTGCTGGTAGTAGGCGATCGGCGAGGACGGCGCCCCCAGGTGCACCACGAACCCCAGGTCGGGCTTGTCGAAGCCCATGCCCAGCGCCGAGGTGGCGACCAGCGCCTTCACCCGGTTCGCCAGCAGGTCCTCCTCGGCGCGCTGCCGCTCCTCCGGATCGGTGCGGCCCGAGTAGGACGCCACCTCGAAGCCCTGGTCGCGCAGGTAACCGGCGACCTCCTCGGTGGCGGCGACGGTGAGCGTGTAGATGATCCCGGAACCGGTGAGCCCGCCGAGGTTGCCGGCCAGCCACGCCAGCCGGGCCTGCGCGGTCGGCAGCGACACCACGCCGAGCCGCAGGCTCTCCCGGTCGAGGGTGCCGCGCAGCACCAGCGTCTCCTGCGGATCGCTGAACTCGCCGCCGACGCCGAGCTGCTCGGAGACGTCCTGCACCACCCGGTCGTTGGCGGTGGCGGTCGTGGCCAGCACCGGCACGCCCTCGGGGAGCTCGCCCAGCAGCGTCCGCAGCCTGCGGTAGTCCGGGCGGAAGTCGTGGCCCCAGTCGGAGATGCAGTGCGCCTCGTCGACCACCAGCAGGCCCGCGCTCTGGGTGAGCTCCGGCAGCACGGTGTCCCGGAAATCCGGATTGTTCAGCCGTTCGGGGCTCACCAGCAGCACGTCCACGTCGCCGACGGCGATCTGCTCCTCGATGGCCTGCCACGCCTGCGGGTTCGCCGAGTTGATGCTGGCGGCCCGGACCCCGGCGGCCTCGGCTGCGGCGACCTGGTTGCGCATCAGCGCCAGCAGTGGCGAGACGATCACCGTCGGACCTTCGCCGAGTTCGCGCAGCAGCGCCGTGGCCAGGAAGTACACCGCCGATTTGCCCCAGCCGGTGCGCTGCACCACGAGCGCGCGGCGGCGGTGCAGCACGAGCGCTTCGATGGCGCGCCACTGGTCGTCGCGCAGCACGGCGTCCGGACCGGCCAGCGCGCGGAGCCGTTCGTCGGCGAGTTCCCGCAGGGCTTGTTCGTCCACGCCACGATTCCTACCGGACGGCTCCGACGCGCCCGGCACCGCCCGCCGGTTCGTCACCAGCGGAACTCCGTTGCGCCGCCCCACTAGGCTGGGTGCGTGACGACGAGCATCGATGCCTCCACCGACCAGCACGCGCAGGACTCCGGCGACGAGCTCCGCGAGCAGGTGCGCACGGCGGCCCGCGCCGCCCGCGACGCCGCGGCGGAACTGGCCCTGCTGCCGCGCGGCGCCAAGGACGCCGCGCTGCACGCCATGGCCGATGCGCTGGTCGAACGGGCCCCGGAGATCGTGGCGGCGAACGAGCTCGACGTCGCGCGGGCCGAGGAGAACGGCACCGCCGCCGGGCTGATCGACCGGCTGCGGCTGACCACCGACCGCGTCGCGGGCATCGCGGACGGCCTGCGCACCGTCGCCGGGCTGCCGGACCCGACCGGTGAGGTGGTGCGCGGCAACGTGCTCGCCAACGGGCTGCAGCTGCAGCAGGTGCGGGTGCCGCTGGGCGTCGTCGGCATCGTCTACGAGGGCCGGCCCAACGTGACCGTGGACGCGGCCGGGCTCACCGCGAAGTCGGGGAACGCGGTGCTGCTGCGCGGTTCCGCCTCCGCCGAGCGCTCGAACACCGCGCTGGTCGCGGTGCTGCGCGACGTCCTCGTCGAGCAGGGGCTGCCCGCGGACGCGATCCAGCTGCTGCCCAGCCACGACCGCGCCTCGGTGCGGCACCTGATCACCGCGCGCGGGCTGGTCGACGTGGTGATCCCGCGCGGCGGCGCCGGACTGATCTCGACCGTCGTCGAGCAGTCCACCGTGCCCACCATCGAGACCGGCGTCGGCAACTGCCACGTCTACGTCGACGCCCGCGCCGACGTCGACACCGCGCTGCGCATCCTGCTGAACTCCAAGGCCCGCCGCCCCAGCGTGTGCAACGCGGCCGAGACGGTGCTGGTGCACCGGGACATCGCTGCCGAGTTCGTGCCCCGCGCCGTCGCCGAGCTGCGCGCCGCGGGCGTCACCGTGCACGGCGACGAGGAGGTCGCCCGGCTCGGCGGCTCCGGCGTCGTCGCCGCCGAGGAGTCCGACTGGGACACCGAGTACGGCTCGCTGGACATCGCCGCCGCCGTCGTCGACTCGCTGCAGGTCGCCACCGAGCACATCCGTGCGCACGGCTCCGGGCACACCGAGGCGATCGTGACCGACGACGTGCGGGCCGCCCGCTCCTTCACCGCCCGCGTCGACTCGGCGGCCGTCATGGTCAACGCCTCGACCGCGTTCACCGACGGTGCCGAGTTCGGCATGGGCGCCGAGATCGGCATCTCCACCCAGAAGCTGCACGCGCGCGGCCCGATGGGGCTGCCGGAGCTGACCTCCACCAAGTGGCTCGTGTACGGCGACGGGCACGTGCGCCCCGCGAGCTGAGACCGCCGGTGACCGATCCCCGGGGTGGGATCGGTCACCGTCAGGACGTTCATCGGGGCTGGTCGAGGCGTCGCTCGTTTAGGGTCTGCAGTCATGACTCGTCGGCGCCGTATCGGGGTCATGGGTGGCACCTTCGACCCGATCCACCACGGCCACCTCGTAGCGGCCAGTGAAGTGCAGGCCCAGTTCGGCCTCGAACAAGTGATCTTCGTGCCGACCGGTCAGCCGTGGCAGAAGGGCCACGAGGCGGTCAGCCCCGCCGAGGACCGCTACCTGATGACGGTGGTCGCCACCGCCTCCAACCCGCGGTTCCTGGTCAGCCGGGTGGACGTGGACCGCAGCGGCCCCACCTACACCGCCGACACCCTCAGCGACCTGCGCGCGCTGTACCCGGACGCCGAGCTGTACTTCATCACCGGCGCCGACGCGCTGGAGCAGATCCTGTCCTGGCACCGGGTGGAGGAGCTGTTCGACCTCGCCCACTTCATCGGCGTGACGCGCCCCGGCTACTCGCTCAACGGCGCGCACCTGCCGCAGGGATCGGTGTCGCTGGTGGAGATCCCGGCGATGGCGATCTCCTCCACGGGCTGCCGCGAACGCGTCCACGCCGGACTGCCGGTCTGGTACCTCGTCCCCGACGGGATCGTCCAGTACATCACCAAGCGCGGCCTCTACCGCCCGGACGAGGGCGGACCGGCCCCGGAGTGGGGTCCGTGATCGTCCGGTACGACCTCGGTACGACTCGCTCGGGATCGCCCGCGTAGCGCCACGTCGACCGAGGTGCGCGTGCTGTCGATCGCTCCAGGTCAGTCGTGCGCGTAGGCGTTCAGCGGGTCCGCGCGGGGGGAGATATCGGCCTGCGCGCCGGTGTCGTCGTGCTGCGCGAGCCTGCGCGGCGCCGGGTGCGCGTCCGACAGCGTTCGGCTCGTCCGGCCGAACTCGCCGCCGCGTCCGCGCCGCTCCGGGCGGAGGTCGGGACCACGACGGACGCAGCCCTGCGGCGCCGTGCGCGCCCGCGGTGGAGATCGACATCGGCGAGGCCCGCCGCGGTCAGAGCACCTTCTCGAACAGGGTGACGCTGAACAGGCCGTCGGTGAAGTCGCGGCGTCCGACCTCGCGGAAACCGAGGTCGCGGTAGAAGGCGCGGAGGACCTCGTTCGATTCGCCGCAGTCCAGCCGCAGGAACCGCGCCCGACTCGCCCGACCTCGATCGCCTGCCCACCGCAGCAACGAAGAGCCGAGCCCGTGCCCGGCTTTCCGCCGGCTCACCATGAGGCCGTGTACGTAGACGGCCGGTGTGGGGTCGTCGCCCCAGGAGGCCGGGTCGGAACGGAGGATCCGCAAGGCCGCGACGAGACCGAGATCGGCGTCGCGCAGGACGTACCACTCGCGTCGCGCGATCTGGGCCGCGATGTCGTGCGGCCGCACCTCGCCGGGTTTCCACTGGTCGACGTCCTTCACCCGGAGCCAGTCCTCGAGCTCCCGCCGAAGCCGGTGGAGACCGGGCACGTCCGCCGACATCGCCGGTTGGAGGGACGGTGTCCGCTCATGAGTCACGAAAGCCGACGTAGCGGTCCGGAACCGGCGCGCGGCCGTCGTGCGGAACCACTCGCGCCCCCGTCCAGCAGCCGGTGCCGGGCGCTCATCCGGTGGCAGTGGTACGACCCCGAGCACCGGACCCGGTATGCCGCCAAGACTGCGGTCAGGTCAGGTCCAGGGCGAGCAGGACGTCGTCGACGTAGGCCCCGCCGAGCAGGAACTGCTCGCGCTCGACGCCCTCGACCCGGTAGCCGAGCCGCTCGTACAACCGCTGCGCCCGCGCGTTGCTGCCGAGCACCCGCATGGTGATGCGGCGCGCGCCCCGGGCGACCGCTTCCGCGCGAGCGGCGCCGAGGAGCTCGGTCCCGGCCCCGCCACCCTGGTGCTCCGGTGCGACCGACAGGCCGTAGATCTGCTGCACGTGCGCGGCGGCCACGCCGAGCCGGGGCTGGGCCGCCGCCATCGGGACGAGCTTGATCAAGCCGATCGGCTCGTCCGTGGCGAGCGCCACGAGGACGTTCTCCGGGACGACCGGCTCGCGGAAGAACGGGGCGTCGGCGGCGGGTCGGGGGAACACGGATGATTCCGGGGTCCACGCGGCGCGCACGATCCGCGCCAGCGCCCGCTCGTCGTCGTGCCGTGCCGAACGCACCCGCATCTCGCCTCCTCGCCCCGTTCCAGTGTCCGATCGGCGGCAACCGGTTTTCCCGTTCCGCCGTCCGACCCCGGCGGGTCGCGGGAGGCGTGCACGCGCTGGCTATCCTGGGGCGCGTGGGCGGAACCGTGCCCGCCTGAGAGGAGAGACGTGGCAGCCACTGAGGAAGCCCGCAGGCTGGCCCTGGTCGCGGCGCAGGCCGCGGCCGACAAGAAGGCGAACGACCTCGTGCTGCTCGACGTCTCCGAGCAGCTGGTCATCACCGATTGCTTCGTGATCGCCTCGGCGCCGAACGAGCGCCAGGTCGATTCGATCGTGGAGAACGTCGAGGAGAAGATGCGCGCCGCGGGCACCAAGCCCGTGCGGCGCGAAGGCGCGCGCGAGGGGCGCTGGGTGCTGCTCGACTTCGTCGACGTGGTGGTCCACGTGCAGCACACCGAAGAGCGCGAGGTGTACGAGCTGGAACGGCTGTGGAAGGACTGCCCGCGGATCGACTTCGTGGACAGCGCCGAGCAGCGGGACGGCGACGAGTGAGCTTGGCTCGCCTGGTGCTCTGGCGGCACGGTGAGACGGACTACAACGCCGCCGGCCGCATCCAGGGGCACCTGGACACGTCGCTGACCGAGGCGGGTATCGCGCAGGCGCAGCGGGCCGCCCCGGTCGTCGCGGCCTTCGAACCGGAGGTCGCGGTCGGGTCGGACCTGCGCCGCGCGAGCGCCACCGCTGCCGCGTTCACCGAGCTCTCCGGGATGCCGGTGCGGCAGGACAAGCGGCTGCGGGAGACGCACCTGGGCGAGTGGCAGGGCCTCAGCGGCGCCGAGGTGGAGCACGGCTGGCCGGGCTCGATGGCGGTGTGGCGTTCGGACGCCACCTGGTCCCCGCCGGGCGGCGAATCCCGCGTCGAGGTGGCAGAACGGGCCTTCGAGGTCGTGTCCGAGCTGGACACCACCTACCAGGAGACCGCGCTGGTCTGCGCGCACGGCGGCCTCATCACCGGGCTGACGGCCCGGATGCTGGAGCTGCCGGTGGAGCTGTGGCCCAGCCTCGGCGGGATCTCCAACTGCCACTGGGTGGTGCTGACGCGCCGCACCGGGACCGACCGGTGGCGGCTGACCACGTACAACGGTGGTGTCCCCGCCTGAGCACCGCTCCTGGTTAGGGTGGCGCGCGTGTCCGTAGCCGTCGTCACCGATTCGACCGCGTACCTGCCCGCGGGTTTCGCGCAGCGGCACGCGCTCCGGGTGGTCCCGCTGCACGTGAGCGTGCAGGGCGCGGATTCGATCCCGGAGCACGAGTTCGACTCGGGCCGGTTGACGGCCGCCTGGGACCGCAAGGAGCGCGTGACCACGTCCGGCGCGAGTGCGGGCGAGTTCGCCACCGCCTACCGGGAAGCGCTGGAGAGCGGCGCGGACGGCGTCGTGTCGGTGCACCTGTCCCGCCGGTTGTCGGGTACCTGGGACGCGGCTCGGCTGGCGGCTCGCGAGGTCGATCCGGATCGGATCCGGGTGGTCGACTCGCGGTCCGCGGCGATGGGGCTGGGATTCGCGGCGCTGGGCGCGGCGGACAGCGCCCGGGCCGGGGCGGGCCTGTCGGCGGTGGAGAGCCGGGCGGCCCTGATCGCGCAGCGGACCCGCACCCTGTTCTCCGTGCAGACCTTGGAACATCTGCGCCGCGGTGGCCGGATCGGCGCCGCGGCCGCGGTGCTGGGCACGGCGTTGGCCATCAAACCGCTGCTGCACGTCCACGACGGTCGCGTGGAGCTGCTGGAGAAGGTGCGGACCACGGCCCGCGCGCACGCCCGGCTGCTCGACCTGGTGGCCCGCGGCGCGGAGTCCGGGTCGCTGTCGGTGGCGATCCACCACCTGGACGCCCCGGAGTGGGCGGAGCGGTTGGCCGAGCAGTTGCGGCGCCAGGTGTCTGTGGCGCTGGATTGCGTGGTCTCCGAGGTGGGGCCGGTGGTGGGGGCGCACATCGGTCCGGGCGCGCTGGGAGCCGTGGTGCTGCCCGGTGGCTGGCGGCTGGCGGGATGAATTTCCAGTAGCGAAATTCGGATACGGCTTCGTTCCGGGGAACTCTTCATCGCCCGTTCGTGAGGAATTGCGCCGAGTTGTCCACAGGGTGCCGATTCATCCACAGATGTTGAATTCGGGTCTGGCGCGCATTCGGCGCCCGCTCCTACCGTCGAATCCATGGCCGTCCCCACTCTCTTCCGCGGCATCCTCGAGGATTCCGCCGCCCCCGACGACACCCCGCGCAGCCGCCTGCTGGCGCTGAAGCAGCAGGCAGCGCGCGATGGCGCGGGCACCGGACGAACGCTCCGGTACCGCACGTCCGACGACGACAGCGCCGATCCACCCGATGTGCCGGGCGAACCGGAATCGCGCGCCGGACCCGATTCCGCCGGTAGGCATTCCGCCCGCGAACCGTTCCGCGGGCAGTTCGCCGGAATGCGCAGGCACCTGCAGCGGTGGCTGCCCGAATCCGTGCTGCGCGCCAGGATCGATCCCGGCCGCGCGGGACGGATCGGACTGCTGCTCGCCGCCGTGCTGGCACTGCTCGTCGTCGCGGTCACCACCTGGCTGGGCCGTCCCGTCGCCGAACCCGCTCCTGCCCCGCCGGCCCCGCTGCCCGTGGCGGTCGCCGAACCGGAGCCACCGCCGCCGCCACCGGAACTGGTGATCAGCGTCGTCGGAGAGGTGACCCGGCCCGGGCTGGTCACCGTGCCACCGGGCTCCAGGGTCGCCGACGCGCTCCGCGCCGCCGGTGGCACCACCGGGCCGGAGATCGACATCACCGTGCTCAACCTCGCCCGCCGACTCACCGACGGGGAGCAGCTCTACGTCGCCGTCCCGGTACCGCCGGGCGCGGACACCGGGCAGGCCGCGAACCCACCCGGTTCCGGGACGACACCGTCCAAGGTCGACCTGAACACCGCCACGGAGGAGGAACTCGATGCGCTACCAGGAGTCGGCGAGGTCACCGCGGAACGGATCGTGCAGTGGCGCACCGAGCACGGTCGCTTCGGTTCCGTGGACGAACTCCAGGACGTCGACGGTATCGGCGCGGCGAAGCTGGCCAAGCTCCGCGACCTGGTCCAGGTGTGAAGGTCACGTCCTACCCCCGGACCGGCGTGCTCGACCTGCGACTGGTGCCCGCGGCCGTGGTGACCTGGTCGGTGACGCTGGCCGGTCTGCTCGGCGGGTGGGGCGTGGCGGCCGCGCTGGCGATCTCTGCGGTGGTGCTGCTGCCGCTGGTGCGGGCGAGGCGGGCCCGGCGCTGGCGCAACGGGTTGCTGGTGGTGCTGGTCCTGACCGGGATCACCGCGACCGGCGTGGGCATCCGGACCCACTCGGTCGCCGTGCACCCGCTGCACCTCGCCGCGCAGCAGGGCGAACGGGTAGTGGTGCGGGCGTCGCTCACCGCACGCCCGAAACCGCTGCGGGGAGCGTCCTACGGCGCTCGGCGCGCCCAGGACCGCTCGGTGGTGCCGGTGCGGCTGCACTCGGTCGACGTCGGCGACCGGCGGATCGCGGCCGGCGGCCGGGCGCTGCTCCTGGTGCCGACGGAACCGTGGCGCTCGCTGATCGCGGGCCAGCAGGTGACCGCCACCGGGCGAGCCGCGCCGCCGCGCGGCGGGGAACTGCTGACCGCCGCGATCCAAGTCGGCCAGGGACCGGAGCAGGTGCGCCCGGCACCGGGCTGGCAGCGGGTCGCGGAGGGCCTGCGGGACGGCCTGCGCTCGACCTCCCGGACCGTGCTGGGTCCGGAAGCGGCGGGCCTGCTGCCGGGGCTGGTCGTCGGCGACACCGGGCTGCTGCCACCGGAAGTGGTGGAGCAGTTCGAGACCGCCGGGCTGACGCACCTGATGGCGGTGTCCGGGGCGAACCTGGCCATCGTGTGCGGGGCGGTGCTGCTGGCACTGCGCCTGATCGGTGCGGGACCGGTGCCGTGCGCGGTCGGTGCCGGGGTGGCGATGGCCGGGTTCGTGGTGCTCGCGGGACCCGAACCGAGCGTGCTGCGGGCCGCCGTGATGGGCGCGATCACGCTGTTCGCGCTGGCACTGGGCCGCGAGCGCTCGGCACTGCCGACCTTGGCGGGCAGCGTCATCGGCCTGCTGCTGCTCGCTCCCGGGCTGGCGACCACGGCGGGGTTCGCGCTGTCGGTGGCGGCGACGGCGGGACTGGTGCTGCTGGCACCCGGCTGGTCGGCGGCGCTGCACGCCAGGGGAGTGCCGGTCGGGCTCGCCGAGGCTCTCGCGGTGCCCGCGGCGGCGCACCTGGTCACCGCGCCGCTGGTGGCCGCGATCTCCGGACAGGTCAGCCTGGTCGCGGTGGTGGCGAACCTGCTGGCCGGGCCGCTCGTGGCACCCGCGACGGTGCTCGGGGTCGCGGCGACGGTGGTGGCCCCGTGGTGGGCACTGCCGGCGAAGGCGCTGGTGTGGCTGGCAGGACCCGAACTGGAGTGGGTGCTCGCGGTCGCCCGGCACTCGGCGGCCGTGCCGGGGGCGGTCGTCGACTGGCCGTCCGGTGCGGTGGGCGGGATCGCGCTGGCGGTGCTCTCAGCGGTGCTGCTGATCGTGCTGCGCGGCCGCATCGCCCGGCTGGTGCTGATCAGCGCGGTGCTGGTCGTCGTGGTGGTGGTGATCCCGGTCCGCCAGCAGGTGTTCCCCTGGCCGGCGCCGGGGTGGTCGATGGTCGCCTGCGACGTGGGGCAGGGCGACGGGCTGGTGCTGGCCACCGGGCGGGACCGGGAAGCGGTCGTGGTCGACACCGGACCGGACCCGGCGCTGATGGCGGAGTGCCTGCGCCGCTTGCGGATCCGCAGCGTCCCGCTGGTGGTGCTGACCCACCTGCACGCCGACCACGTCGGCGGCATCTCGGCGGTGCTGTCCGGGCGGCAGGTCGGTGCGGTCGCGGTCGGGCCGTTGGACGAACCGGCCTGGGCGGCCCGGGAAGTGCGGGCGGCCGCCCGCACGCACCGGGCACCCGTCATCCCGCTGCGCGCGGGACAGCGGTTGCAGTGGCCGGAACTGGTGCTCGACGTGCTCGGGCCGCGGGGAGCGCTCGCCCGCAGCACGTCCGCGGAGGACGCCAACGACGCGTCGCTGGTGGTCAAGGCGACCACCCGGGCGGGACGGGTGCTGCTGACCGGGGACATCGCGCTGCCCGGGCAGGCCGCGCTGCTCACGTCAGGTGCGGACCTGCGGGCGGAGGTGCTCAAGGTGCCGCACCACGGGTCCCGGTTCACGACGCCGCGGCTGCTCGCACAGGTGCGCCCGCGGCTGGCGGTGATCAGCGTCGGCGCCGGGAACGACTACGGCCACCCGAGCCCGCTCATCCTGGGCGAGCTGCAGCGGCTGGGTGCGCGGATCCACCGCACGGACCGGTCCGGGGACATCGCGATCGTCCCGGGCCGTGGCGGGAGCACCGCGGTGGAGCGGGGCGATCCGCTGCGGCCGGACGAGAAGTGACCGGCGCACCGGTCCGGGACCGTGGGCCGCGGTGCTCCGCGGCCCACGGCCACCGATCACAGGCCGAGGGCCTCGTTCACGGCATCGGTGTTCGGGGCGACGGTCGCCTTCGGACCGACCTGGTCCTGCACGGCGTCCAGCGTCTTGAGGCCGTCGCCGGTGATGAGCAGCACCGTCTCCTGGTCCGGGTCGATCTGACCGGCCTCGATGAGCTTCTTCGCGGTCGCGACGGTGACGCCACCGGCGGTCTCGGCGAAGATCCCCTCGGTGCGGGCCAGCAGCCGGATACCGGCGACGACCTCCTCGTCGGTGACGTCCTCGATGGCCCCGCCGGTGCGCCGGACCACGTCCAGCACGTACGGGCCGTCGGCGGGAGCACCGATCGCCAGCGAACGCGCGATGGTGTCCGGGCGGACCGGCTGCACCACGTCGTGGTTCTGCTTGAACGCGCTGGCCACCGGCGAGCAACCGTTGGCCTGCGCGCCGAAGATCCGGTACGGGCTCTGCTCGACCAGACCGGTCTGGCCGAGCTCGCGGAAGCCCTTGTCCACCTTGGTCAGCTGCGAACCGGAGGCGATGGGCACCACGATCTGCTCCGGCAGCCGCCAGCCGAGCTGCTCAGCGACCTCGAACCCGAGGGTCTTGGAGCCCTCCGAGTAGTACGGCCGCACGTTGACGTTGACGAACGCCCAGTCCTCGTGCTCGGCGGCGAGCTCGGTCGCCAGCCGGTTCACATCGTCGTAGTTGCCGTCCACCGCGAGCAGCGAGCCGTCGTAGACCGCGCTCATCAGGATCTTCGCCCGCTCCAGGTTGGACGGGACGAGGACCACCGAGTCCCAGCCGGCGCGGGCCGCGGCGGCGGCGACGGCGTTGGCGAGGTTGCCGGTGGACGGGCAGGCCAGCACCTTGAACCCGAACTCGCGGGCGGCGGCCAGCGCGACCGCGACCACGCGGTCCTTGAAGGAGTGCGTCGGGTTGCCGGTGTCGTCCTTGATCCAGATCCGCTTGACGCCGAGCGCCTTCGCGAGGTTGTCCGCGCGCACCAGCCGGGTACAGCCGGGCTCGGTGTTCGGGTGCTCCTCGACGTTCGTCGGCACCGGCAGCAGCTTCTTGTAGCGCCAGATGGAGCGGGGGCCTGCCTCGATGTCCTCGCGGCGGATGCGCCCGAAGTCGTAGGCGACCTCCAGCGGCGAGAAGTCCTCCAGGGACACGAACTCGGGCGCCAGCGGCTGGCGGTGCCCCTCTTCCTTCGACACCAGCTCGACGGCCGGACCGAGGTCGTAGGTCTTGCCGGTGGAGTTCGGGGCATGGGCGGCAGCGGTCATCGCGAGGTCCTTTCCTCATCTGTCCCGCGGGCGGGTCGGAGTTGGCACCAATTTCTTCGACTACCTCGCGAATGCCGCGAAAGGTCGAGATGGTTGCCGGGGCTTCATCGGGCCGTTCCCTCTGCCCCTCTGGATGAGCTATTCGGTTGTGGCTGCAACGTTACGGGAGGCCGCCGCGTCCTGGCCAGCACGGGTACCGGCGCACGGACCGGCGGTGGTGTCGCAGGGTCGTGCGACGATGCCCCTATGAGTTCGCCGTCGGTGGTCTGCGATCCGCTGCACCTGATCCTCGGGGACGAGGAACTGCTGGTGGAGCGCGCGCTGTGGGAGGCGGTCGGAGCGGCCCGCGCGGCCGATCCGGAAACCGAGCTGCGCAGGATCAAGGTGAGTGAACTCACCCCGCCGGAGCTGGACGAACTGCTGAGCCCCTCGTTGTTCGCCGAAGGCCGCGTGGTGGCGCTGGAAGCCGCTCAGGACGCGGGCAAGGAGATCGCCGAGGCGATCCTGTCGCACGCGCGGCAGCCCGCGGACGGCGTGGTGCTGGTGATCGTGCACAGCGGAGGCGGCCGTGGGAAGAACGCCAAGGAGTTGCCGAGCGCGTTGCGCAAGCTCAACGCCCGCGTCACCGAGTGCAACAAGATCACGAAGGGGCCGCAGCGAGAGGCGTTCGTCAAGGACGAGGTGCGTCGCGCGGGTGGCCGCATCGATGCCGCCGGAGTCGGCGCGCTGATCGAGACGGTCGGCTTCGACCTGCGCGAGCTGTCCTCGGCGGCCTCCCAGCTGGTCGCCGACACCGGCGGGAAGATCGACGAGTCGGAGGTGCGCCGCTACCACCGCGGCCGCGCCGAGGTGACCGGCTTCGCGGTGGCCGAGAAAGCCGTCACCGGTGACCTGGCCGGAGCGCTGGAAGCGCTGCGCTGGGCGCTCCAGCTGGGCGTCGCGCACGTGCTGATCGCGGACGCCCTGGCCGATTCGGTGCGCACCATCGGCCGCGTCGCCGCCTACGGCCGAGGCGACCCGTTCCGGCTCGCCGGAGACCTCGGCATGCCCGCGTGGAAGGTGAAGAAGGCGCAGGCGCAGGCCAGGGGCTGGAGCAGCGCCACCGTCGCTGAGGCGTTGCGCGCGGTCGCCGTGCTGAACGCGGACGTCAAGGGCATGGCCGCCGACGCGGACCACGCGCTGGAGCGCGCCGTGCTGCGGCTGGTCGAACTGCACTCCTCCCGGAACTGACCCGCGGTCGTCACCCGGCGAGCCCTGCCCGCACCGTCCGGCGACGATCATCGCCGGTGCGCGGTGCGCGGTGCGCGGTGCGCGGTGCGCGGTGCGCGGTGCGCGGTGCCGCACGAACGGCACGCGAGCCCTCAACCCCGCGCGCGAAAACCACTGAGCCCGCGACCTGCCCCCCAGAACGCGAAACGGGGCCCGTCCCCGGAAGGACGGACCCCGCTTCGGGCCGGTGCGCGTGCCGGACGGAGGGCCCGGCCGCGCTCGGGCTCAGAGCTTGTTGACGGCCTGCGCCAGCGCCGACTTCTTGTTCGCGGCCTGGTTGGCGTGGATGACGCCCTTGCCGGCGGCCTTGTCCAGGGTGCGCGAGGCGGCGCGCTGCAGCTCCAGGGCCTTGTCCTTGTCACCGGCGGCAACGGCCTCGCGGAACTTGCGGATGGCGGTCTTGACCGACGACTTCACCGACTTGTTGCGCAGGCGGTTGCGCTCGTTGGTCTTGATCCGCTTCATCTGAGACTTGATGTTGGCCACTGGGGCGCCTCTTTCCTCGATCGGATTCGTCGTGCCGCGCTGAATCGGCGCTGCCGCACCGGAGCTCGACGGCCCGCGGTGTGCGCAGCTTTCCTCCCTGGCGGAACGCCGCACGGCACGGTCGACGATCCTAGCAACGGTGCTCGTGCCGGCCCGCGTCGGCATCGGGTGCGAGGACGCTCACACGACAGGACTCGATCGGTGGTCGGCGGCATAGGCTCGCGCCCCGTGTTCACCCCATTGGATTGGCCCGGCTTCGCCGATCTCTCCTTGGCCGGGCTCGTCTTCCTGTGCTGCGCGGCGTTCCTCGCCGGAGCGGTGGACGCGATCGTCGGGGGCGGCGGCCTGATCCAGCTGCCCGCGATGCTGCTGCTGGTGCCCGGCGGGAACATCATCTACTCGCTCGGGACGAACAAGCTCGCCGCTGTCGCGGGCACCACCGCCGCCGCGTGGACCTACGCGAAGCGGACCCCGGTGCCGTGGCGCAGTGCGCTGCCGATGGCGGCCGTCGCATTCCTGGGCGCGCTGGGCGGTGCCGTGTTCGCCGCCTCGCTGCCGCAGCTCGTGCTCACCGTGGTGGTGCTGGTGGCGTTGATCGCGGTCGGCATCTACACGTGGCGCAAACCCGATCTGGGGTCGGTCGCGGCGCCGCGCTTCGGGCCCGTCCAGCAGGTCTGGGTGATGGTGGCGGGCGGCCTGGCGATCGGCTTCTACGACGGCATCGCGGGCCCCGGCACCGGCTCGTTCCTGGTGTTCCTGCTCGTCGGCCTGGTCGGTTTCGCGTTCGTGGGGGCGTCGGCGACCGCGAAGGTCGTCAACGTGGCCACCAATCTGGGGGCGCTGCTGTTCTTCATCTCCGCGGGCAAGATCTTGTGGGGGTTGGCCCTGGTGATGGCGGTGAGCAACGCGAGCGGCAGCGTGCTGGGCGCTGCGCTGGCGTCCAGCCGCGGATCGGCCTGGGTGCGCAAGGTGTTCCTCACCGTGGTGGTGGCGCTGGTGGCCAGCCTCGGCTGGAAGCTCGCCGCCGGTCTCTGAACCCTTCCGGGCGATCAGTCAAGAGGCCACGTCAGGCGTGATGTGAGATCGAGAACACCGGCGGGTCGCGGGAATGATCTGCCCCGGGGTGTGGTTGTATGAGTCGGCCGATTTTTGTGTTCGTGTTCGACACGCTCGCGAAAGTTGCGGGCGCGACTCTGTCCTGAGCGCAAGCTGGAGAGTTCGCCGTCTGGACTAGGCCCCGGTGTTCGCGCGGTGCGGGCACCGGTTACTCATCAGCTGTGAGGAGACAGAGATGGCACAGGGCACTGTGAAGTGGTTCAACTCCGAGAAGGGCTTCGGCTTCATCTCCCCCGACGGTGGCGGCCCGGACGTGTTCGTCCACTACTCGGCCATCGACGGCAACGGCTTCCGCACCCTGGAAGAGAACCAGACCGTGACCTTCGAGATCACCCAGGGCCAGAAGGGCCCGCAGGCCAGCGGCGTTCGCGCGGTCTGAGTGCGGTGATCCGCTCGGCGGGCCCTCCACCTTCGCGGTGGGGGGCCCGCCGTCTTTTTCGCCCGGGCCGGTGTCGCGGTACAACGGGACGCATGGACGTCGTCAACAGCCGCACGATCCTCCGCCCGCGCGACCCGGAGCGCTCGCTGCGCTTCTACCGGGACGTGCTCGGTCTCGCGATCTCCCGCGAGTTCCCGGGCGGCACGGTGTTCTTCCTCGGGCAGGGCTTCCTGGAGATCTCCGGTCGCGGCGAGCACGGCCCCAGCCCGGACCAGGTGCTGTGGATCCAGGTCCGCGACCTGCACGCCGAGTTCGACCGGCTCGCCGAGCTCGGAGTCGCCGTGGAGGCCGCGCCGGTCCGGCAGCCGTGGGGCTTGGACGAGGCGTGGATCGCCGACCCGGACGGCACGCGGATCGTGCTCGTGGAGGTTCCCGCGGATCATCCGATCCGCACCGACCAGCGACCGCGCTGAGCCGGCCCCGGAGTTGGGCTCCGGTGGCAGGTCGCCGCGTGGGACGATGTGGGTTGCACGCGCGCCCCGCGAGGACCCCGAGATCCCAAGGAACACCGAGTGAGCAGCTTCGCCGATACGACCTTCACGGACCCGGAGCGCATCCGGAACTTCTGCATCATCGCGCACATCGACCACGGCAAGTCGACGCTGGCCGACCGGATGTTGCAGCTCACCGGGGTGTTGGGCGAGCGGGCGTACCGGGCGCAGTACCTCGACCGGATGGACATCGAGCGGGAACGCGGCATCACGATCAAGGCGCAGAACGTGCGGCTGCCGTGGACCGCGGGCGGCGTCGACCACGTGCTGCACATGATCGACACCCCGGGGCACGTCGACTTCACCTACGAGGTGAGCCGGTCGCTGGCCGCCTGCGAGGGTGCGATCCTGCTGGTCGACGCGGCGCAGGGCATCGAGGCGCAGACCTTGGCGAACCTGTACCTGGCGATGGAGCACGACCTCCAGATCATCCCGGTGCTCAACAAGATCGACCTGCCCGCGGCGGAGCCGGACAAGTACGCGGCGGAGCTCGCGCACATCATCGGCTGCGAGCCCACCGATGTGCTGCGGGTGTCGGCGAAGACCGGTGAGGGCGTGGGCGAGGTCCTCGACGAGGTCGTCCGCCAGATCCCCGCCCCGCAGGGCGTGCACGACTCGCCGCCCCGCGCGATGATCTTCGACTCGGTGTACGACACCTACCGCGGCGTGGTGACCTACATCCGCGTCGTCGACGGCAAGATCACCCCGCGGCAGCGGATCCGGATGATGTCGACCAATGCCACGCACGAACTGCTCGAGGTCGGCATCATCTCGCCGGACCCGAAGCCCTCCGCCGGGCTCGGCGTCGGCGAGGTCGGCTACCTGATCACCGGTGTGAAGGACGTCCGCCAGTCCAAGGTGGGCGACACGGTGACCGCGGAGCGCAAGGGCGCGACCGAGGCGCTCGGCGGCTACCGCGAACCGAAGCCGATGGTCTACTCCGGGCTGTACCCGGTGGACGGTTCGGACTACCCGATCCTGCGCGAAGCGCTCGACAAGCTGCAGCTCAACGATGCCGCGCTGACCTACGAGCCGGAGACCTCGGGTGCGCTCGGCTTCGGCTTCCGCTGCGGTTTCCTCGGCCTGCTGCACCTGGAGATCACCCGGGACCGGCTGGAGCGCGAGTTCGGCCTGAACCTGATCTCGACGGCGCCCAACGTCGTCTACCAGGTGAAGCTCGAAGAGG
Organism: Saccharopolyspora sp. NPDC047091; assembly: GCF_040643635.1. Taxonomy (NCBI): domain Bacteria; kingdom Bacillati; phylum Actinomycetota; class Actinomycetes; order Pseudonocardiales; family Pseudonocardiaceae; genus Saccharopolyspora; species Saccharopolyspora sp. NPDC047091. Next base: position 40,175 of record NZ_JBEYUS010000006.1, on the reverse strand, counting down.
GCGAGGACATCGAGGTCACGAACCCGTCGGACTGGCCGGAGGCGAAGATCGGCGAGATCCACGAGCCGATCGCGAAGTGCACCGTCATCGCCCCGTCCGAGTTCGTCGGCACCATCATGGAGCTGTGCCAGAGCAGGCGCGGCCGCCTCGAAGGCATGGACTACCTCTCGGAGAGCCGGGTCGAGCTGCGCTACACGCTGCCGCTCGCCGAGATCGTGTTCGACTTCTTCGACCACCTCAAGTCCCGCACCCGCGGCTACGCCTCGATGGACTACGAGGAGTCGGGCACGCAGAGCTCCCAGCTGGTCAAGGTGGACATCCTGCTGCAGGGCGAGCCGGTGGACGCGTTCAGCGCGATCGTGCACAAGGACTCCGCCTACTCCTACGGCACCAAGATGACCTCGAAGCTGCGCGAGCTCATCCCGCGCCAGCAGTTCGAGGTGCCGATCCAGGCCGCGATCGGGTCGCGGGTGATCGCCCGCGAGACGATCCGCGCCATCCGCAAGGACGTGCTCGCCAAGTGCTACGGCGGTGACATCAGCCGGAAGCGCAAGCTGCTGGAGAAGCAGAAGGAGGGCAAGAAGCGGATGAAGACCATCGGGCGGGTCGAGGTCCCGCAGGAGGCCTTCGTCGCGGCGCTGTCCACCGACGACTCCGCGAGCAAGGACGACAAGTCCAAGCCGAAGAAGTGACGTGCCGCCGACCGCTCGCCTCATGACCGGTTTCCCGGGGCGGGCGGTTCGGCAGCGGTGCCATAGGCGTCGGCTATGGCGTGCATCGTGAATCGGTCTTCCCTCCGCGGTGGCGATCTGCCACCTGCGGTGATCTTGTGTGGATGTGGTGCGGGACTCGCCGGCCCGCGGTGTCCGGCTCGTGGGAACCCTTGCTCGCGGCGGTTCGCCGACTAGCATTCGAGCCGCACCGCGGGGACGCGGAAACCCTTGCGCCGCTTGCGGTTTCGCCGTCTCCCGTGCTCGTCCGCCGCACCGCACAGGAGGTCGCACATGGGAGCATCCGACGTATCGCGTGAACACCTGCCGATCCCGGACGCCCCGCCCACCGCCGTCACCGCGCTCGACGCGCGCGACCAGAACCCGGCCTTCACCCCCGCGCAGCCGTTGAACGCGCCCGCCGGCGCGCCCAACGTCGTGCTGGTGCTCATCGACGACATGGGTTTCGGTGCTTCCAGCTCGTTCGGCGGACCGTGCGAGATGCCGACCGCGCAGCGGCTCGCCGACGGCGGACTGCGCTACTCCCGGTTCCACGTCACCGCGATCTGCTCGCCGACGCGCCAGGCACTGCTGACCGGCCGCAACCACCACTCGGTGGGCATGGGCGTGACCACCGAGATGTCCAGCGCTGCCCCCGGCTACTGCGGCATCCGCCCGCGCAGCGCGGCCACGCTCGGCCAGCTGCTCAACGGCAACGGCTACAACACCGCCGCGTTCGGCAAGTGGCACCAGACCCCGGCGCGGGACGTGAGCCCGGCGGGACCGTTCGACCGGTGGCCCACCGGTGAGGGCTTCGAGAAGTTCTACGGCTTCCTGTGCGCCGAGATGAACCACTGGTACCCGGTGCTGTTCGACGGCACCAACCCGGTGGAGCCGGATCGCCGCCCCGAGGACGGCTACCACCTGTCCGAGGACCTGGTGGACCAGGCGATCGACTGGGTGCGCACCCGGCACACGTTGAAGCCGGACACCCCGTTCTTCACCTACCTGCCGTTCGGCGCCACGCACGCGCCGTACCACGTGCCGCAGGAGTACCGGGACAAGTACCGCGGCAAGTTCGACCACGGCTGGGACCGGCAGCGCGAGATCACCTTGGCGCGGCAGAAGGAACTCGGCGTGGTGCCGCCGGACACCGAACTCGCCCCGTGGGCGGAGGGCGTCCCGCACTGGGACGAGCTGTCCGCGGAGGAGCAGCGCGCGGCGGCGTCGCTGATGGAGCTCTACGCCGGGTTCGCCGAGCACACCGATGACCAGGTCGGCCGGCTCGTCGACGCGCTGGAGGAGACGGGCGAGCTCGACAACACGATCTTCATCTACATCCTCGGGGACAACGGCGCCTCGGCCGAGGGCGGTCTCGGCGGCACGTTGAACGAGCACCGGTTCGCCACCGGCATCCCGGACAGCGCCGAGTTCATCAACGCGAACCGCGACGCGCTCGGCGACGCCACGACCCACGCGCACTACCCGGTCGGCTGGGCGCTGGCGATGAACACCCCGTACCAGTGGACGAAGCAGGTCGCCTCGCACCTCGGCGGCACCCGGGACGGCATGATCGTGCACTGGCCGCGCGGCATCGAGGAGCGCGGCGGCATCCGGGACCAGTGGCACCACGTGATCGACGTGGTCCCGACGATCCTGGAGGCGGCGGGCCTCCCACACCCGACTTCGGTGCAGGGCGTGCCGCAGCAGCCGATCGAGGGCACCAGCATGCTCTACAGCTTCAACGACGCCGACGCGCCGGACCGCCACCGCGTGCAGTACTTCGAAATGGTCGGCAACCGCGGCATCTACCACGACGGCTGGATGGCGGTGACCAGGCACGGCACCCCGTGGGAGATGGTGCAGGACGGCACGCGCCGGTCCTTCGACGACGACCGCTGGGAGCTCTACGACACCAACGTGGACTGGAGCCAGGCGCACGACATCGCCGCCGAACACCCGGGCAAGCTCCGCGAGCTGCAGCAGCTGTTCCTGGTGGAGGCGGCCAAGCACCAGGTGTTCCCGCTGGACGACCGGATGACGGAGCGGGAGAACCCGAAGGAGGCGGGACGGCTGGACCTGTTCGGCGACCGCGGCACGATCACCTTCCACGCCGGGGCGAAGCGACTCACCGAGGAGACCGCGCCGAACATCAAGAACCGCTCGTACGTGATCACCGCGCAGCTGGAGGTGCCCGAAGGCGGGGCCGACGGCGTGGTCGTCGCGCAGGGCGGCCGGTTCGGCGGCTGGTCGCTGTACTTCCACGAGGGACGGCCCAGCTACGCCTACAACTACTTCGGCACCGACATCTACAAGATCAGCGGGCAGGTGCTGGAGCCGGGCGCGCACGAGGTGCGCCTCGACTTCGCCTACGACGGCGGTGGCGTCGGCAAGGGCGGTCGCGCGGTGCTGACCGTGGACGGCACCGAGGTCGCCGATGGCCGGGTGGAGGCCACGATCCCGTACTACTTCGCCTTCGACGAGACCTTCGACATCGGGGTGGACCGGGCATCGCCGGTGGTGGACGACTACGCGCCGGTGGACAACGCGTTCACCGGGCGGCTGCGGTCGGTGCGCTTCGACCTCGGCGACGACCTGGCCAGCGATGTCGCGGACGACGAGGCGCGGGAGCGGTTCCGGGCCGCGCACGACTGAGCGGTCTCCCGAGCCGTACCTCCCGGCCCGGCGGTGCACCCGCCGGGCCGGGCGTTCGCGCGGGCCGTTCGCGCCGTGCTGGTTACGGTGGGCGCAGGAGGGGAGGCCGTCGTGGAGCGTCGTGAAGTGAAGTACTTCCTGGCCATCGCCGAGCACGGCAGCTTCACCGGTGCGGCGAAGTCGCTGCGCGTCGCACAACCGTCGCTGTCGACCGCGATCGGACAACTGGAGAACCGGTTGGGCGGCAAGCTCTTCCACCGGCTCCCGCACGGGGTGCGGCTGACCGCGGCGGGTGAGGCGCTGCTGGAGCCGGCCCGCCAGGTGATGCGGGACTTGAGCACCGCGCAGGATTCCGTGCGCCAAGTGCTGGGGCTGGCGTCGGGACGGCTGGACATCGTCGCGCAGACCACGCTCGCCGTCGATCCGCTGGCCCGGTTGATCGGCGAGTTCCTCCGGCACTTCCCGCAGGTCGACGTGCGGGTGTTCGACCAGGAACTGGGCAAGACCGCGACCGGCAGCGTTCGGGCGGGGCAGTGCGAGCTCGGCATGGTCGACGCCAGCACGGATCCGGAGGGCATGGAGGAGTTCGTGCTGCCGGGCAGGCAGATCTACGCCGTGCTGCCGCCGGGGGAGCAGGGGCCGAAGCGGATCGGGCTGTCCGAGCTGGCCGCCCGGGATTTCGTCGCCACTCCGGAGGGCACCGCGACGCGCGCGGTCATCGAGGACGTGGTCGCCGCCCGGGGGCTCCGCGCGAAGGTGTCGGTGGAGACCGCGCACCTCGCCATGGTCGTGCCGCTCGTGCTGGCGGGAGCCGGCGTCACCCTGCTGCCGGAGTCGATGGCGGTGGGCGCGGCCAAGGAAGGCGCCACGGTGTTGCCGCTGCGGCCCAAGGTGGTCCGCACCAGCCGGTTGCTCTGGCGGCCGGGGCCGTTGTCGCCCGCGGCGGCCCGCTTCGTCGATCTCGCGATGAGCTCGGTGCGGCCGCGGGAGAAGCGCGCCCGGTAGCTCGCCGGGTCCCGGCGGCCGGGTGTGGTCCGGAATCGTTCGGTTCGGCATCGTTGACCCTCAAGTCGGTCGAAGCTCGATGATGGCGCGGTGTCCAGTTCTGAAGTGATGTCCATCGGTTCCTTCGCCCAGCGCACCGGCCTGACGGCCAGTGCGTTGCGCTTCTACGCCGACTCCGGGTTCCTCGCTCCGGCGCGGGTCGACGCGGGCTCCGGTTATCGGTTCTACGAGCAGGGCCAGGTGGATCGGGCCGTGTTGCTGCGGCGGTTGCGCGAGATCGGCATGCCGCTCGCTGCGGTCGGGGACGTGCTCGACGCCGATGCCGAGCGCGCGGTGCGCCTGGTGGAGGAACACGTGCGGAAGGTCCTGGGCGATGCCGCGACCGCGCAGCGCGATGCCGCGAGCATCACCGCGTCGTGGGCGGGCGAGCCGCCGTCGGAGCCGATCGCGTTGAGCGGCCCGGTGTTCGCCGCCGCGATCGAGCAGGTGCTGTCCGCGACCACTCGGGAATCGGAGATCCCCGTGCTCAACGGGGTGTTCTTCGAATGCGGTCCGGAGGCGGTGACGGTGACCGCCACCGACCGGTACCGGTCGGCGACGCGGACCCTGCTCCCGGTGGAGCAGGTGACGGTCGGCTGGTCGGCGACGGTGCACGCGGACGACCTGCGGTCCGTCTTGTCCGGCGTGCATCGGAGCCACCGGGTATCGGTCGCGTTGGCGCGCAACGGTGTCCGGGTGGTGCTGGACGGGGCGGCGGAGCAGCACTGCCGGCTGCTCGCCGAACCGTTCCCGGACCACCGGGCGATGCTCGAGGCGTTGCCCGCCGTCACCACCCGCGTCGCGGTGGAGAAGGTCGATCTCCTCCGCGCGCTGGAGGTGAGTTCCGCCGCCGAGCCGTCCCTGGCCGTCCGGCGGGACGGCCTCACCTTGACCGGGGATTCCGGGGTCGGTTCGCCGGTGCCGGCTCTGGTGACGGGTCCCGACCTCGACATCCGGTTCCAGCTGACCACGCTCTACCCCGCGGTGAGCACCGCTATCGGCGCCGACCTGCTGCTCGACCTGCGCGGTGCCGAGCAGCCGGCCACCGTTCGCTCCGCCGATCACGGTGATCTCACCGCGCTGGTGATGCCGATCCCGGCGCGGTCCCGGCCCTGATTCCCGCCGACCACCGGCGGGAACCGGGACCGGTCAGTGCGATTCGAGGAAGGCGTACACGTCGGCTTCGTCCACCCCGGGGAAGGTCCCCGACGGCAGTGCGGACAGCACGTGCGAATGGGCCCGCGCCGATGGCCACACCATGCCCTGCCAGCGGTTCGAGAGCTCTGTCGGTGGTCGCTGGCAGCACTCGCCGTTCGGGCAGCGCGACTTCGAGTGGTTCGTCGTCTCCCGCCCGCGGAACCAGCGGGATTCGGTGTAGGGCACGCCGAGGGTGATGGCGAAGTCGCGGCCCCGGTTGGGGTCGACGTGCGCCACGCACCAGTGGGTGGCACCGGGTTTGTCGGTGTACTGGTAGTGCGTCGAGTAGCGGTCCGGTGAGGCGAACACCATCCGCCCCGCCCAGTGCCGGCACATCCGCTGGCCTTCGATGGCGCCGGCCGGGTCGGTGGGGAACACCAGCCCGTCGTTCTCGTAGGCCTTGTAGATGATCCCGGTCTCGTCGTTGCGGACGAAGTGGCAGACCAGGTCCAGGTACTGGGTGGCGAGGTTCGTGAAGCGGTGCGCCGCCATCTCGTAGGACACCGAGAACACGTCCCGCAGGTCCTCCACCGCCAGGTCGCGGTCCGCCTTCGCCTGCTTCAGGTAGCCGACCGCGGCCTGCTCCGGCATCAGCACCGCGGCGGCGAAGTAGTTCGCCTCGACCCGCTGGCGCAGGAAGTCCGCGAAGTCCCGCGGCTGGCTGTGCCCGAGGGTGAGGTGTCCGAGGGTCTGCAGCAGGATCGTGCGCGGGCTGTGCATGCCGAGCGACTCGCGGCGCAGGAAGATCCGGCTGTGCCGCATGTCGGTGATCGAGCGCACCGAGCGCGGCAGGTCGGTGACGAACCGCAGCCCGTAGCCCATGTGCGTCGCGATGGACTGGATGACCCCTTCGGACAGCGCGCCGCCGTGGTAGCCGACCCGCTCCAGGATGCCGGAGGCGGCCTTCTCGATCTCCGGGAAGTAGTTGCCGTGCTCGCGCATCATCTGCCGCAGCTCGGCGTTCGCCTTGCGCGCCTCCTCCGGCGTGGCGACCTGCTTGGTCTCCCGCCGCTTGAGCTCGTCGTAGAGCGCCAGCACGTGCTCCAGCGCCTCGGTCGGCACCCGCTTGCCCACCTTCAGCGGTGGTACGTCCAGCCGTTGGTAGAGCGGGTCGAGCTGGGCCTGCTCGACGGCGATCTCGAGCTCCGCGCGGCGATTCGGCGGTTTTTTCGACAGCAGTTCGTCCACGGAACTGCCGAGCGCGTCGGCGAGCGCGCGCAGCAGCGAGAGCTTCGGCTCGCGGTGACCGTTCTCCAGCAGGGACAGCTGGGATGGCGCGCGGCCGACGCGTTCGCCCAGCTCAACCAGGGTGAGCCCGGCGGCGCGGCGCAGGTGGCGCAATCTCTGACCGAACACCAGGAGGTCTTGGTCGGTGGAAAAATTGCGGTCTTCTTCGGGGGCGAACTCGGCCATGACGTTGATGCTAGCAGAAAAACCGCCGAAATTTCCTAGGATTTCTTCGCTGAACGGGGTGGTTCTCCGGCAACACTGGGTTCAGCAACGCCGCAACGAACATCCCGAAAGGGGAAGACCATGAGCCTCCAGCCCGGAAGCCGCCAGCAGGCGATCAAGGCCGCCGAGGAACTCCAGCGCGAGTGGGACACCGACCCCCGCTGGAAGGGCATCGAGCGCACCCACACCGCCGCCGACGTCGTCCGGCTGCGCGGCTCCGTGCAGGAGGAGCACACCCTGGCCCGGCTCGGCGCCGAGCGGCTGTGGAACCTGCTGAACGAGACCGATTACATCAACTCGCTGGGCGCGCTCACCGGCAACCAGGCGGTCCAGCAGGTCCGCGCCGGGCTGAAGGCCATCTACCTGTCCGGCTGGCAGGTCGCCGCGGACGCCAACCTGGCGGGCGAGACCTACCCGGACCAGAGCCTCTACCCGGCGAACTCGGTCCCGCAGGTGGTCCGCCGGATCAACAACGCCCTCAAGCGAGCCGACCAGATCAGCTGGTCCGAGGCGCTGGACCCGGAGGCGGCGGAGACCGAGTCGGAGCCGACGCACTGGCTGGCCCCGATCGTCGCCGACGCCGAAGCGGGCTTCGGTGGCGTGCTCAACGCCTACGAGCTGATGAAGGGCATGATCCAGGCGGGTGCCGCCGGCGTGCACTGGGAGGACCAGCTGGCCTCCGAGAAGAAGTGCGGCCACCTGGGCGGCAAGGTCCTCATCCCCACCAGCCAGCACGTCAAGACGCTGAACGCCGCGCGCCTGGCCGCCGACGTCGCGGGCGTGCCCTCGCTGGTCGTCGCCCGCACCGACGCGCAGGCCGCGACGCTGCTGACCAGCGACATCGACGAGCGCGACCAGCAGTTCGTGACCGGTGAGCGCACCTCCGAGGGCTTCTACAAGGTCACCAACGGCATCGAGCCCTGCATCACCCGCGGCCTGGCCTACGCGCCGCACGCGGACCTGATCTGGATGGAGACCTCGAAGCCGGACCTGGAGGTCGCCAAGCAGTTCGCCGAGGCGATCAAGGCCAAGTACCCGGACCAGATGCTGGCCTACAACTGCTCGCCGTCGTTCAACTGGCGGAAGAATCTGGACGACAGCACCATCGCCAAGTTCCAGCGCGAGCTCGGCCACATGGGCTACAAGTTCCAGTTCATCACGCTGGCCGGCTTCCACGCCCTGAACTACGGCATGTTCGACCTGGCCAAGGGCTACGCGGCGGACGGCATGACGTCCTACGTGGACCTGCAGGAGCGCGAGTTCGCCGCCGAGGCGCAGGGCTACACGGCCACCCGCCACCAGCGCGAGGCGGGCACCGGCTACTTCGACCTGATCAGCACGGCGGTCAGCCCCGACTCGTCGACCACCGCGCTGGCCGGCTCGACCGAGACCGCGCAGTTCTGATCGCGACCCGACCCGGTGCCGAGGCACCGAGCGGGCGGGGGAGCGGTTCCGGTCCGCGGCGGCCGGAACCGCGCCCCTGACCCGGAAGTACGGCTGAGCGCTCGTCGCGGGAGCGCTCATCTCAGACGCACCAGCGGCCCTGTGGCGGGGTGTGCGTGATCGCAATGGTGCGAGTGGGCGGGAGTCCCCGAACGGGGGCTCCCGCCCACTGCGTTGTCACACCTTCCGGTGAGCGCTGTATCAGGACGGCGGGTGCGCCCCTCTTCATCGCAGACCGGTTCCGGCGGCCGCGCCGCCGGGACGCAGCGCACGAGCGGGAAGAGGTGGCGATCATGCGGATCGAAGCGGGAGCGGGACGGCCGTTCAGCGTGCACGACCTGGACGGATCTCCGGAGGACGGCCGCAGGTACGAGCTGGTCGACGGCGAGCTGATGGTGAGCGCGCTGCCCGGGTGGCCGCACCAGGCGGCGGTGGTGGAGCTGGCCTCGCAGCTGCACATCGCCTGCACCGCGGAGTACCGGGTGCTGCCCGCGCCGTTCGCGGTGCGGCCGGACCCGTTCACCGAGCTGCGGCCGGACGTCCTGGTGGCCCGGCACGACGACCTGACGCTGCGGAACCTGCCCGCGGCGCCGGTGCTGGCGGTCGAGGTGGTCTCGCCGAGCAGCAGGCTCAAGGACACGACGCTGAAGAAGGAGGTCTACGCGCGCCTGGGCACCCGGTTCTTCTGGCTGGTGGACCCGGACCTGGAGGAACCCGCGATCACCGCGTGGGAACTGGTGGGCGGCTCCGGGTACCAGCGCATCGCCCGGGCCCTCGGGGACGAGTCGTTCGAGGTGCAGCACCCGTTCCCGGTCAAGCTGACGCCTGCCGACCTGGTGGCGGGCCTGCGGCCATGAGCGCGGGCGGGGCGGGGACCAGAACCGGTTCCCGCCCCGCCCGGGGTGTGCTTCGGCCGCCCACGTGCCGGGTGGCCGATCGCCTGATCAGGCCGCCAGGCCCAGCGCGTCCAGCGCGGCACCGACCGAGGACAGCGTGGCCGCCACCGTCGAGTCCAGGGCCTCGGCGATCGGGGTGAGCTCCGCGGCGTTCGCGGGCAGCGCCAGACCGACCATCAGGGCGGGCACCGCCAGCGCGGCGAACGCGATGCGGCGGACGTGCGAGCGGGGCTCGGCGGTGGTGGTCTGTTCGGCGGTCGTGTTCATGAGGATCACCCGTTCTCGTGCTCGATCGCTTGCTGTGCCAAGAGATTCGCCGTCGTGATGACCTGGGGCAAGGTCGTTCACAGCTCGTTTTCCCGTTCGGTACACGTTCGGCGAACTCGTGTCGCGGGTCGCAGACCTTCGGTGGTGGTGCGAGAGCGCCGCATCCGCCAGGGACGGCGGCGATCGGGATCGACCGGCGGCGCAGGGGGAACCAGGGACGAGCAGAAGAGGTGTGATCCATCCGGCGGTGTGATCCGTCCGGCCGGGAGTTCGCGGGCACTCGCGCGTGCTCCGGGGCGTCACTAGGGTCCGGGACATGATCGAGCAGCGGAGCGCCCCGGTGATCGCGGCGCCGATGGCGGGCGGGATCTCCACGCCCGAACTGGTGGCGGCGGTCGGCGGTGCGGGCGGATTCGGCTTCCTGGCCGCGGGCTACCTCTCCGAAGAGGAGCTGGTCGGGCAGATCCGGCGGGTGCGCGAACTCGGCTCGGCTCCCTTCGGGGTGAACCTGTTCGTGCCGGGGACGCGGCGCGACCTGGACTTGGCGGAGTACCGGGCGCGGGTGTCGGCTGAGGCGGAGCGGTACGGCGTGCAGGCCGGATCGGCCCACTGGGACGACGACCTCTACCAGGCCAAGGTGGAGCTGGTGATCGCCGAACGGGTTCCGGTGGTGTCGTTCACCTTCGGCCGCCCGGAGAAGTCCACAGTGGAACGGTTGCACGAGGTCGGGGCGCAGGTGGTCTGCACGGTCACCACTCCCGACGAGGCGCGGCGGGCCGCCGAGGTCGGTGTCGACCTGCTGTGCGTGCAGGGTTCCGAAGCGGGTGGGCACCGCGGCGTGTTCGACGACGACCCGGACTCGCCCGCGGGTGGGGAGCTGTTCGGCCTGCTGGGCGCGCTGCGGACGATCTCCGGAGCGGTCGACCTCCCGCTGGTGGGCGCCGGCGGTGTCGTGACCGGCGCGGACCTCGCCGCGGTGCTGTCGGCCGGTGCGGTGGCGGCGCAGCTCGGCACCGCGTTCCTGGTGTCGGCGGAGGCGGGCACCGCGCCGACCCAGCGCGCCGCGCTCGAAGCCGGAACCAGGAACACCGCGATCACCAGGGCGTTCAGCGGCCGTCCGGCGCGGGGACTGGTCAACCGCTTCCTGGCGGAGCACGGACCGCACGCCCCGGCCGCCTATCCGCAGCTGCACCACCTCACCAAGCCGGTGCGCGGTGCGGCCGGACGCGCCGACGACCCGGAGGCGATGTCGTTGTGGGCGGGGCAGACCTACGCCCAGGCGACACCGCTGCCCGCCGCGGACCTGGTCCACGACCTCGTCGCGCAGGCCCGGACCGCGCTCGACACCGCACGCACCCGCCTGGGCTGAGCGGTCCCGGCCGCTCGGTCGTGTGGCCGAAATCCTCGTGCGCCGAGGTCGGGGGCGAACATAGGTTGGCCGGGTGGGCCATGTGCAGGCAGTGAACGTCGCGGTCCTGCGGACCGGCGAGTGGACGGGCCGGATGGGCAGCACCGGCATCGACAAGCGTCCGGTGCAGGGGCCGGTGCGGTTCACCGAGAGCGGCGTGCACGGCGACACCGTGATCGACCGCAAGCACCACGGCGCCTGGTACCAGGCGGCCTACGCCTTCGACGTCGAGGACCTGCGGTTCTGGTCGGCGGAGCTGGGCGCGGAACTGGTGCCCGGCAACGCGGGTGAGAACCTGAGCCTGCGCGACTGCGATTCGAGCACCGCGCTGGTGGGGGAGCGCTGGCGGATCGGTGGCGCGGTGCTGCGGGTGACCGCGCCGCGCGACCCGTGCCGGGTGTTCGCCGGGTTCTGGGACGTCAAGGGCCTGGTGAAGCGGTTCGCCGCGGTCGGGCGCCCCGGTGCCTACCTGGCGGTGGAGCAGCCCGGTGAGATCACCGCGGGGGACGCGGTCGACGTGCTGAGCAGACCGGCGCACGCGGTCACCGTCGCCGACGTGCTCGCGCTGAACATGGGCGACCGGGACCGCCGTGAGCACGTCGCCGCGGCGGCCGCGGACCTGCCGGAGAAGTTGCGGGTCAAGCTGGGGTTCGCCGAGCTCACCGGTCCGGAAGGCACTCGATGATGCCGTGACCGTCGTCGAGCCTGATGACGGAGGCGATGAACAGCCCGGCCGCGGCGGCGATGCGCTCGGTCTGGTCCAGGTCCCGCATCCGGCCACCGACGTAGATCATCATCCGCAGGTCCATCTCGGTGAACTCGCCGTCCGGGTCCGGGAGGAGCTCCACGATGAGCACGCTGCCCTCCCGGCCGTCCGCGCCCGCCGCCTCGGCGCACCGGCCGAGCAGCCGCACCGCGTCCTCGTCCTCCCAGTCGCCGAGGACATCGCACAGCACGTAGGCGTCGGCGCCCGGCGGCAGCGGGTCGAAGAAGTCGCCGGCGACCACGTCGGCACGATCGCGGACCCCGCGCGACTCCAGGTAGCGCTCGCCCGCCGCGGCGGGCCCGGGCAGGTCCACCAGCGTGCCGCGCAGGTCCGGGTGGCGTTCCAGGATCTCGGCGAGCAGGACGCCCTTGCCACCGCCCACGTCGAGCACCCGCTCGAACCGGTCCCAGGCCGTCGCCGCGGCGACCAGTGGGGCCAGCTCGTCGGACTTGGTCTCCATCAGGTCGTCGAACGAGTCCGACAGCTGCGGGCTGTGCGCGAGGTCCTCCCGGAAGGAGCGGCCGAACGCGGCGGGATAGGCGGGATGCCTGCCGCGGACCTGCTCGACGAGCTCCACGAAGGCCAGATCGGCGCGACCCACGGCGCCGTCCAGGTCGAGCCACTCGCGGGTGCCGCCCGGGGCGTCGGTCCGCAGCACGCGGGAGGCCTCGTTGGGGCCGAACACGTCCGGTTCCGGTTCGGTGAACACCCCGCGCCGCACCAGGAACCGCAGCACCCTGCCGAGCGGGTCGGCCTCGGTCCCGGACCGCTTCGCGATCTCGTCGAGCGGGAGTTCCCCGTCCTGGACGATGTCGGCCAGCCGCAGCGTGGCGGCGGTGCGCACCGCGAAGGGCGTGACCAGGTCGGCCATCGCCCAGACGTCCACCGGCTCGGAGGCCATGCGGGGAGGATAGGTGCCGCGGCGGTCACCGGCAGCGGATCCGACGCGGCCTGACCGGCCCGGCGGCCCAGTCCCACTCGGCAACCCAGTCCCACCCGGGCAACCCAGTCCCACCCGGCGGCCCAGTCTCACCCGGCAACCCAGTCCCACCCGGCAACCCGGTCCAGCAGCTCAGTCAGCTGCCCAGCCCAGCTGCCCAGCCCAGCTGCCCAGCCCAGCTGCCCAGCCCAGCTGCCCAGTCAGGCAGCTCAGTCCTGCAGCGCCGCGACGATCCGCTCGGCCGTCTCCCGCATGTGCTCACCGATGACCTCGCGCGCCCGAGCGGAATCGCCCGCCTCGATGGCGTCGACGATCGGCGAGTGCCGTTGCCAGGCCATGTTCCGCACAGCCAGTTCCGGGCCGGAGCGCACGATGGTGGCGCGGGTCAGCCCGGAGATGTGCTGCCAGGACTGCACGAGCGCGGCGTTGCCGGTGAGCTCGCACATCCGCTGGTGGAAGGCCAGGTCCGCTTCGACGAGTGCGGCCATGTCCTGGTCGAGCTCGCGCAGCCGGTCGACCGCCGTGCGCAGCTCCGCGACGAGCGCGGCGCGGTCGGTGGCGCCGCACAACGTCTCCACGGCCAGCGATTCGAGGGCGGCGCGCACGGCGAAGATGTCCCGCACCTCGGCGCCGGTGAGCGCCCGGACCAGGAGCTTGCCGCGTTCGTCGGCGACGACGAGTCCTTCCTGCACGAGGTGGCGCAGGGCCTCGCGCAGCGTCCCGCGGGAGACGGACAGCGCTTCGCTGAGCTCGGTCTCGATCAGCCGCCTGCCGGGTTCGAGCTGGCCGCTGCTGATCGCCTCGCGCAGCTTGCGCAGCGACTGCTCGCGCAGGGTCTGCCGGTCGACGCCGCCTAGCGCCGGAACATCCAGGGACACCAGTGGATCGCCTCTCTGCTCGCTGACCCGCACATCGTAGTCGACGAACGGGTCGGCGAATAACGGTCGACTGTTGACAGTCGACTCGGCACGTCGTTAACTGTGCGCCACCTGACGCACGAAGGAGTGAGGAAGATGCCGGAGCTGGGCTGCTCGACGATCTCGTTCCGCCGGATGCCGGTGGCCGAGGCGCTCGCGACCATCCGCGAGCTCGGCTTCGGTGGCATCGACCTCGGCGGCCTGCCCGGCGTGTGCGACCACATCCCCACCCCGCTGACCGGGCCCGCGGACGAGCTCGTCGAACTGGTGCGGGACTCCGGGCTGCGCACCTGGGCGATCAACGTCGATCCGGGGCCGCTCAACGACCCGCGGCTCGACGAGCGGGACCTGCGCACCGCCGGGCGCGGACTCGTGGAGCTCGCGTCGCGGCTGGACGCCGCGGTCATCGTGCCGTGCGGCGCGCAGCAGCGGGAGCCGTTCGCGGACGAGCGGACCGACCTGGACCGGATCGCGCGCGGCCTCCGCGCGCTCGGCGACCTCGCGGCGGAACGAGGCGTGCGGCTGCTGGTGGAGGGCCTGCACCACTTCCGCTTCTGCCACACCGCCGACCGCGCGGCCGCACTGCTGGAGCGGGTCCCCGCCGAGTCCGCCGGGTTCGTCTTCGACGTCAGCCACGTGGTGGCGGGCGGGTTCGACGAGGTCGCGTTCGCCGAGGACTTCGCCGAACGCATCGAGCACGTGCACCTGCGCGACGCCGAACCCGGCGACATCAACCTCAGCATCGGCCGCGGCCGCGCCGACTTCGCCGGGGTGGTGCGGGCGCTGCGGGACGCCGGGTACGGCGGCCGGTACGTGCTGGAGCTCGAGACGCACGACGTGAGCGAGCAGGAGCGCCCCGTCGCGGCCGCCGCCGCGAAGGACGCGATCACCGCGCTGCTCTGACCCGCTACGGCGAGCCGCCACCCCACGACGCCGCCACCCCACGACGCCGCCACCCCACGACGCCGAGCCGTCAGCCCACGAGACCGAGCCGCCACCCCACGACACCGAGCCGCCACCCGGCGGCACTCCGCGATGCACGGCACCCCGCCACACCCCGCGGCACCACCCCGGCGCCGCGCCCATCCGAACCAGGAGGACCCGCATGTCCGACACCGCCCGCACCGCCCTGATCACCGGAGCCGGCTCCGAGCGCGGCATCGGCCGGGAGACCGCCCGCAGGCTCGCCGCCGCGGGCTTCGACATCGCCGTGCTGGACCTCGACGGCGCCGCCGCCGAGAGCACCGCGTCCCTGGTCGCGGCCGAGCACGGCGTGCGCGCCCTCGGCGTGCGGGCCGACGTCACCGAGCAGGACTCGGTGGACGCCGCCGTGACCGCCGTCGAGAACTCGGAGCTGCCCCCGATCGCCGCGCTGGTCAACAACGCGGGCATCACCCGGCCCACCCGCTTCCTGGACATCCCGCCCGCCGAGTGGGACCTGGTGTTCAAGGTCAACGTCACCGGCACGTACCTGGTCACCCAGCGGGTGCTGCCCGGCCTGGTGGAACGCGGCTACGGCCGCATCGTCAACGTGTCCTCGGTGAGCGCGCAGCGCGGCGGCGGCGTGTTCGGCGGCTCGCACTACTCCGCGGCGAAGGCCGCCGTGCTCGGCCTGACCAGGGCGCTGGCGCGGGAGGTCGGCCCGAACGGGGTCGTGGTCAACGCCGTCACCCCCGGGCTGATCGACACCGACATCACCGGGGGCCTGCTCACCGGGGAGCGCAAGGAGAAGCTGATCGCCGACGTGCCGGTGGGCCGCAACGGTCGGACCGGGGACGTCGCGGCGACGATCACGTTCCTGGCGGGCGAGGACGTCGGCTACATCACCGGCGCCACCTTCGACATCAACGGCGGCTCGCACATCAACTGACGAGCTCGGACCGACCCGCTGCGACGTGCGGGGACGTGCTGGTGGAAGCTCACGTCCCGCCCGCGGCACCGCCCTCAACGACGAGGATCACGGAGCGAACATTGGCCTCCTCCTTCCTGCTGCTGCACACGGCGATCGCGGTCGTCGGCATCGTCGCCCTGATCGTCGGGGCACGGCTCAACCCGGTCATCGTGCTGGTGCTGGGTTCGCTCTACCTGGGGCTGGCGACCGGCCTCGGGTTCGAGGGCACGGCGAAAGCCGTCACCGACGGCTTCGGCGGGCTGATGGCCGAGGTCGGCTTGATCATCGGGTTCGGCGTGCTGCTCGGGTCGCTGCTGTCGGCGACCGGGACGTTGCAGCGCATCGTCGAGCTGTTCCTGAAGGCGTTCGGGAAGTCCCGGTCGCCGTACGCGCTGGGCCTGTCGTCCGGCGTGGTGTTCCCGGCGATCTACTTCGACGTGGCGCTGGTGATGCTGGCGCCGATCGCCCGTTCGGTGGCGGCGCGCACCGGGGCGAGCGTGGCGGCCGTCGGTGGTTCGCTGGCGATCGGCCTGGAGGTGGGCCTGCTGATGGTGCTGCCGGGTGCGGCGGCGCTGGCGGTGAGCGGCTCGCTCGGCGTCGGGCTGGGCGCGATGTTGTTGTGCGGCATCGGGATCGGGGTGCTCTCGATCGTCATCTCGGTGTTCCTGCACGGCCGGTTGATGCGCCGCACCTGGAACCCGGCCAGGGACGAGGCGCCCGCGGGGGACGGTTTCCAGGGCATGGACGTGGCCCCGGCGGAGTCGCCGCGCCGCACCCTGCCGCTGGTCGTGCTGGTGCTGCCGGTGCTGGTGCCGCTGGCCCTGATCGTGCTGGGCACGGTGACGGAGACGGTGGGCGCGCCGGTGGGCTGGGTGTCGTTCCTGGCCGATCCGGTGGTGGCGCTGCTGATCGGCTTGCTGATCGGGTGCGCGCTGACCGCGTGGACGTTGTCCCGCGACGCCGTGGAGCGGGCGCTGACCAGGGGCGCGTCCACTAGCGGCACGATCCTGCTGTTCACCGGGGTGGCGGGTTCGCTCGGCGAGGTGATCAGCCGGACCGGCGTGGGCGATGTGGTCTCCGGGATGTTCCACGCGGGCAGCGCGTCGCCGCTGCTGCTGGCGTGGCTGGTCGCGGCGCTGCTGCGGCTGGCGCAGGGTTCGGGTTCGGTCGCGGCGATCACCGCGGCGACCCTGCTGGCGCCGGTGGTGGGTGGTCTGAGCACGCCCGCGGTGCTGGTGGCGCTGGCCGCGGCGGCCGGGGCGAGCTTCGGCGGGCACGTCAGCGACAACACCTTCTGGATGTTCCGCACCATGCTGGGGCTGTCCACCCGCGGCGCGTTCCAGGTGTACACGGTCGCGCAGTCGATCATGTCGGTGGTGGCGCTGCTGCTGGTGCTGGCCGCGGACCTGGTGGTGTGAGTCCGGAAGGTCATCCGGCGCGGCGGTGTCCGCGCACCGCACCCTGGTGACCGGCGCGGGAGCGCCCGCCGGTGATCCAGTGAGGGAACGATGACGCGCTTGTTCGACGATCCGGCCTCGTTCGCGGAGGACGCGCTCGCCGGGTTCTGCGACCTGCACCCCGATCGGGTGCGCCGGGTCGAGGGCGGGGTGGTGCGGGCGCTGCCCGCGGACGAGGGCCGGGTGGCGGTGGTCATCGGCGGCGGAGCCGGGCACTACCCGGCGTTCTTCGGCCTGATCGGGCCCGGTTCGGCCGATGCCGCCGTGGTGGGCGGCGTGTTCACCCCGCCGTCGCCGCGGGCGGTGCTGTCGGTGGCGCGCGCCGCGCACGGCGGGGGCGGGCTGCTGTTCGTGTTCGGCAACTACGCGGGCGACGGGACGGGTTTCGGTGCCGCGCAGGAGCGGTTGCGGCTGGACGGCATCGATTGCCGGTCGGTGGTGGTCACCGACGACATCGCTTCGGCGCCCGCGGGCCTGCGGTCGGCGCGCCGGGGGATCGCGGGCGCGTTCGCGGTGATCAAGGTGGCGGGCGCGGCCGCGGACGAGGGGCAGCCGCTCGACGAGGTGGAGCGGATCGCGCGGCTGGCCGACGACCGCACCCGCAGCCTGGGCGTCGCGTTCGACGGGTGCACGCTGCCCGGCGGGAGCGAGCCGCTGTTCGAGGTGCCGGCCGGGAAGATGGGCCTGGGGCTGGGCGTGCACGGCGAGCCGGGCTCGTCGGAAGTGGAGCTCCCGTCGGCCGATCGGCTCGCGGAGATCTTGGTGGACGGGCTGCTGGCGGAGGCCCCGGCGGGCGCGGGACCGCGGGTCGGCGTGCTGCTCAACGGGCTGGGCAGCACCGGCGGCGAGGAGTTGTTCGTGCTGTGGAACGACGTGTCGCGGCGGTTGCGCGGCGCCGGGCTGGAACCGGTGGAGCCGGAGGCCGGTGAGCTGGTGACGAGCCTGGACATGGCGGGCGTCTCGCTCACGTTGATCTGGCTGGACGCGGAGCTGGAGCGGTTCTGGCGCGCCCCGGCCGATACGCCCGCGTACCGGAAGCGGGCCCGCCGCCGGATCCCGGACCGCCCCGACCCCGCGGTGGCGCTCGAACGGATCGTGCGCGGTGCCGAGCACACCGGCACCGGGGTGGATTCGCGGGAGGCGGCCTCGGCGCTGGCCGCGGTGTTCGGTGCGGTGCGCCGGATCGTGGCGGACCACGCCGCGGAGCTGGGCCGGGTGGACGCGGTGGTCGGGGACGGCGCGCACGGCCGGGGGATGGTGCGCGGGACGGCGGCGGCGCACGAGGCGGCGGAGCTGGCGGTGCGGGCCGGTGCGGGGGCGCGTTCGACGCTGGCGCGCGCGGGCGACGCGTGGGCGGGCCGCGGGGGCGGTACGTCGGGGATGTTGTGGGGCACCGGCCTGCGCGCGTTCGCCGGTGAGCTCTCCGACGAGCGGGCGCCGACGACGGCGGAGCTGACCGCGGGGGTGGCGGCGTTCGCGGAGTCCGTGGTGCGCACCAGCGGCGCGCGCCCCGGGGACAAGACGGTGGTGGACGCGCTCGCGCCGTTCGCCGCGGAGTTCGCCGAATCGGGTTCGTGGACGCGGGCGGCGACGGCGGCGCGCCGGGCGGCGGCGGGGACGGCGTCGCTGCGCCCGAAGCACGGCCGGGCGCGGGAGTCCGCGGAGCGGGGCCTGGGCACGCCGGACCCGGGAGCGCTGTCGTTCGCGCTGATCGCGGAGGCCATCGCGGCGGCGGTGCGGACCGACTCGGAGTGACGCCCCGCGGGCACCGGAGCGTTCTTCACCCGTTCGGAGGCTGTGATCTGCAGCACCTGTTGCAGCCGTACCGACTAGGCTGATGATTGGGTCACCGAAAGTTGGAAGCCCGACTAAATGACCGGCCGCGGGAAGCGGTGGACGGCGCGGGCGGGCCGGGATCAACGGTGCGAACGGCGAAAGGTGCGGTGCGGTATGTCCCAGGAGTTGGAGCACTTCATCGGCGGCGAACGGGTCGCCGGAACCTCCGGGAACTTCGGTGACGTGTTCGACCCGAACACCGGCGGGGTGCAGGCCAAGGTCCCGCTCGCCTCGGCCGAGGAGGTCGCGGCCGCGGTCGCGAACGCGGCCGAGGCCCAGCCCGCGTGGGCCGCGCAGAACCCGCAGAAGCGGGCGCGGGTGCTGATGCGCTTCCTGCAACTGGTCGGCGAGGAGATGGACTCGCTGGCCCGGCTGCTCTCCGCCGAGCACGGCAAGACCGTCGCCGACGCCAAGGGCGACATCCAGCGCGGCCTGGAGGTCGTCGAGTTCGCCGTCGGCGTCCCGCACCTGCTCAAGGGCGAGTACAGCGAGAACGCGGGCACCGGCATCGACGTGTACTCGCTGCGCCAGCCGCTGGGCGTGGTCGCGGGCATCACGCCGTTCAACTTCCCGGCGATGATCCCGCTGTGGAAGGCCGCCCCGGCGATCGCGGCGGGCAACTCCTTCGTGCTCAAGCCCTCCGAGCGGGACCCGTCGGTGCCGTTGCGGCTGGCCGAGCTGTTCGTCGAGGCGGGCCTGCCGCCGGGCGTGCTCAACGTGGTCAACGGCGACAAGGTGGCGGTGGACGCGGTGCTCACCGACCCCCGGATCGAGGCCGTCGGGTTCGTCGGCTCCTCCTCGATCGCCGAGTACATCTACGCCACCGCCGCCGCGCACGGGAAGCGCGCGCAGTGCTTCGGCGGCGCCAAGAACCACATGATCGTGATGCCGGACGCGGACCTGGACCAGGCGGTGGACGCGCTGGTCGGCGCGGGCTACGGCTCGGCGGGCGAGCGGTGCATGGCCATCTCGGTGGCGGTGCCGGTCGGCGAGGCGACCGCCGACGCGCTGGTGGAGAAGCTCGTCGAGCGGGTGCGCAAGCTCAAGATCGGCACCAGCTTCGACGCGGACGCCGACTTCGGGCCGCTGGTGACCAGGCAGGCGCTGCAGCGGGTGGACGAGCTCGTCGCCGCCGGGGTCGAGGAGGGTGCCTCGCTGCTCGTCGACGGCCGCGGGTTCGCGCTGGAGGGTCACGAGGACGGGTTCTTCGCAGGCGCCTCGCTGTTCGACCACGTCACCCCGGACATGCGGATCTACCGGGAGGAGATCTTCGGCCCGGTGCTGTCGGTGGTGCGCGCCGCCGACTACGACGAGGCGGTGCGGCTGCCCAGCGAGAACGAGTACGGCAACGGCGTCGCGATCTTCACCAGGGACGGGGACGCGGCGCGCGAGTTCGTCAGTCGCGTCAACACCGGCATGGTCGGGGTGAACGTGCCGATCCCGGTGCCGATCGCCTACCACACCTTCGGCGGCTGGAAGCGGTCCGGATTCGGCGACCTCAACCAGCACGGACCGGACTCGATCAAGTTCTACACCAAGACGAAGACGGTGACCTCCCGCTGGCCCTCCGGGCTCAAGGAAGGCGCCAGCTTCACCATCCCCACGATGAACTGACCCGCGCCCCGGGCGGGCCACCGCGCCCGCCCGGGACCGGACTCTCGAAGGTGAGGAGTGGACGTGTCGGTAGCAGCGGTTTCCGGCCCCTCCGGCGTGGTGTCCCCGTTCGCGCTGACCGAGGACCAGCGGGCCATCCAGCAGCTGGCCCGCGAGTTCGCGGCCGAGCAGCTCGCCCCGCACGCCGTGCAGTGGGACCAGGACAAGCACTTCCCGGTGGAGGTGCTGCGCGCCGCGGGTGAGCTCGGCATCGGCGGCATCTACGTCGACGAGGCCTGCGGCGGCACCGGGCTGGGCAGGTTCGACTCGGCGCTCATCTTCGAGGAGCTCGCCGCGGGCGACCCGTCGGTGGCGGCGTACCTGTCGATCCACAACATGGTCGCCGGGATGATCGACCGCTTCGGCGACGAGGAGCAGCGCGCCCGCTGGTTGCCGCCGCTGTGCTCGCTGACCGCCCGCGCCAGCTACTGCCTCACCGAACCGGAGGCGGGTTCGGACGCGGCGGCGCTGCGAACCCGCGCGGTGCGCGACGGCGACGACTACGTGCTGACCGGGGTGAAGCAGTTCATCTCCGGCGGCGGCAGCTCCGACGTGTACGTGGTGATGGCCCGCACCGGCGAGGACGGTTCGAAGGGCATCTCCACGTTCATCGTGGAAGGCGACGCGGCCGGGCTCTCGTTCGGCCCGAACGAGCGGAAGATGGGCTGGAACGCGCAGCCCACCCGGCAGGTCGTGCTCGACGGGGTGCGGGTGCCCGCGGCGCAGCGGCTCGGGCCCGAGGGCATCGGGTTCAAGATCGCGATGGCCGGGTTGGACGGCGGCAGGCTCAGCATCGCGGCCTGCTCGCTGGGCGGGGCGCGGGACGCGTTGGACCGCAGCCTCGGTTACGTGCGGGAGCGCACCGCGTTCGGCTCCAAGCTCAGCGAGTTCCAGGTGCTGCAGTTCAAGCTCGCCGACATGGCCACCGAGCTGGAGGCCGCCCGGATGCTGCTGTGGCGCGCGGCGTGGGCGCTGGACGCCCGCGACCCGGACGCGACCCGGCTGTGCGCGATGGCGAAGCGGCTCGCTACCGACGTGGGCTTCACCGTGGCGAACGAGGCGCTTCAGATCCACGGCGGATACGGATACCTTGCCGAGTACGGCCTCGAGAAGATCGTTCGCGACCTGCGGGTGCACCAGATCCTCGAAGGCACCAACGAGATCATGCGACTGATCATTTCCCGTGGACTGCTGGAGTCGGCATCATGACAACACCCGCCCCGGAGCAGGTTCTGCTCAGCGTCGAGGGCGCGCTCGGACGCATCACCCTCAACCGCCCCAAGGCGATCAACTCGCTCACCCTGGAGATGGTGCGCGAGATGACCGCCGCGCTGCGGCGGTGGAGCACCGACGAGCAGGTGCGGGCGGTGCTCGTCGAGGGCGCCGGGGAACGCGGGCTGTGCGCGGGTGGCGACATCCGGGCGCTGCACGACGCGGCGAAGGCCGGGGACGAGGAGCTCCCCAAGGCGTTCTGGAGCGAGGAGTACCGGCTCAACTCGATGCTCGCGCACTACCCGAAGCCCGTGGTGGGGCTGATGGACGGGGTGTGCATGGGCGGTGGCGTCGGCATCTCCGCGCACGGCTCGCACCGGGTCGTCACCGAACGCTCCAAGGTCGGCATGCCGGAGGTCGGCATCGGCTTCGTGCCCGACGTCGGCGGCACCTACCTGCTCGCGCACACCCCCGGTGAGCTGGGCACGCACCTGGCGCTCACCGGTGCGCCGGTGAGCGGCGCGGACGCCGTGGCGCTGGGCCTCGCCGACCACTACCTGCCGAGCGAGCGCATCGACGACCTGATCAAGGCGCTGACCGGCGGCGACGTGGACGCGGCGCTGGCCCGGTTCACCGAGGCCCCGCCGGAGTCGCCGGTGGCCGCGCAGCGGGAGTGGATCGATGCGGCCTACGCCGCCGACGACGTCGCCGAGATCCTCGACCGGCTGCGCGCCCGCCCCGAGCAGGCCGCCGCGGACGCCGCCGCCGCGATCGACGCGAAGTCCCCGACCTCGCTGAAGGTGACGCTGCGCGCGCTGCGCAGCAGGCCGGCGACCCTGGAAGCCGCGCTGGACCAGGAGTTCCGGATCGCGCTGCGCTGCCTGAACGCCGGCGACTTCGTGGAGGGCGTGCGCGCCACCCTCGTCGACAAGGACCGCGACCCGAAGTGGTCGCCGAACGGACTGGACGGCGTCACCCCGGAGCTCGTCCAGCGCTTCTTCGCCACGCTCGGCGAGGACGAGCTCGGCCTGTCCGGCTGAGCCGCCGGGCCCCGCGCCCGGCTCGACCACCGCACCCGCAGAAGGGAATGACAATGGCTGTCATCGGATTCATCGGGCTCGGCCACATGGGCGGCCCGATGTCGGCCAACCTGGTCGCGGCCGGGCACGTGGTGCGCGGGTTCGACCTGTCGCCCGCGGCGCTGGAGGCGGCCCGGGCGAACGGGGTGACCACCGTCGACTCGGCCGTCGAGGCCGTGACCGGCGCCGAAGCGGTGATCACGATGCTGCCGGGCGGCAAGCACCTGCTGGACTGCTACGAGCAGGTGCTGCCCGCGGTCGAGCCGGGCGCGCTGCTGGTCGACTCCTCCACGGTCGACGTCGCCGACGCCCGCGCCGCGCACGCCCTGGCCGGGACCGCCGGGTTCGGCTCGCTGGACGCCCCGGTCTCCGGGGGCACCGCGGGCGCCGAGGCGGGCACGCTCACGTTCATGGTCGGCGGCGCGGACGAGCACTTCCAGCGGGCGGAGCCGCTGCTGGCGCCGATGGCCCGCAAGGTCATCCACTGCGGCGGGCCGGGCAACGGCCAGGTCACCAAGATGTGCAACAACCTGGTGCTCGGGGCCTCGATGATCGCGGTCGGGGAGGCGTTCGTGCTCGGCGAGCGGCTCGGCCTGAGCAACCAGGCGCTCTACGACGTCGCCTCGATCTCCACCGGGCAGTGCTGGGCGCTGACCACGAACTGCCCGGTCCCGGACCTGGTCGAGACCAGCCGGGCCAACCACGACTACGAGCCGGGCTTCTCCGCGGCGCTGATGCTCAAGGACCTCAAACTGGCCGAGTCCGCCGCCGAGCAGAGCGGCACCGACGCGGCCGTCGGCCGGTTGGCGACCGAGCTCTACCAGCGGTTCAACGAGGAGGGCGGCGGCGGGTACGACTTCGGCGCGATCATCCGCTCCATCCGCGAGCGCTCGGCGGCGGGCGAGCGCGCCGGGAGCCCGTCGACCGAGGTCACCGGCACCGCCTGACCGCCCGCGGACGCGTCCGGGCGCCCGCGGGAACCGGGCGCACCGGGCGGGGCCGGGGCGGGGTGAAGGCCCCGGAGGCCCGGCGTACTCTGGCGCCTCGTGATGGACTGGCTGTTCGAGTGGTGGGACGGCGTCGAGCTGTGGCTCGTCCAGCTCTGGTACCCGCTGCTGGTGACCCTGGTCCTGGTCGTGCTGCTGCCGGTGTGCTGGTACCTGGCGCGCTTCCTCGACCGGGCCATCGATGGGATCGGCGCGCGGCTGACCCGCGTGCGCGACGCCGAACCGCCGGTGCGGACCCCGCGCGGAACGGACGTGCCATGAACCGGTTGACCTCGCGCAAGCGCATCACGGTCGCCCTGATCGGGCTGATCGCGCTCGTCGTCATCGGCTGGTTCGTCCAGCAGGGTGCCGCCGCGCACGGCAGGGCCATGCCGCCCGCCGGTGGTTCCGCCGCGGTGTGGCAGGCTGTGCCCGTTCTGCCGGATTCACCGGGAACGGTGCCGTGGCGGGCTGCTGAACCGCTCATCTCGCCCGCGTGACGCTGCGGGCGGCCCGACCGCCCCGGCATTGCGGTGAACGAAGCTTCTTCCTGGTTGTCGACGTGTGTGGTTGAGTGGGATGTTTGCGACGAAAAAGCCTCAGGTCTCCCGGAAGGAGCCGGCGGTGAGCGAGCTGGAGCAGCCTGGCGTGAGCGCCAAGACGGCGGCCGAGGACGCCGAGCGGCGCGGCGCGGCCGTGCACGTGCTCGACGGCAGCGACCTGGTCAACAAGCGCACCGCGCTGGACGGGATCGCGGCGGTGCTGTCGTTCCCGGAGTGGGCGGGGCGCAACCTGGACGCGCTCTACGACTGCCTGACCGACCTGTCCTGGCTGCCGGAGGGTGAGCACGTGCTCATCTGGTCCGGGGCGCAGAACCTGGCGCAGCACGACCCCAAGGCCTACGAGAAGATCAACACGGTGCTGCGGGACGCGGCGAGCAAGCCGATCTGCGGCCGCGCCTTCGCCACCGTCCTGACCCGCGACTGAAGCCCCGCCGCCCTCAGTCCTGCGGGACCCAGGCGGCGGGCCGCTTCTCGGCGAAGGCCCGCATGCCCTCCTGGCCCTCGGCGGAGGCGAAGTGGCGGGCGGAGAGCTCCAGGACCTCGTCGAAGTCCGCCCCGATGTCCGCGGAACGGGGGCGCCGCAGCAGCGCCTTGGTGGCGGCCAGCGCGTGCGGCGCGCCCTTCGCCAGCATCCCGGCGTATCGGTCGACCTCCGCGTCGAGCCGGTCGGCGGGCACCGCCGAGGTGAGCAGCCCGATCCGCACGGCGCGCTCGGCGTCGAAGTTCTCCCCGGTGAGGAACAGCTCGTGCGCGGCGCGCGACTGTAGTCGGGGCAGCACGGTCAGCGAGATCACCGCGGGCACCACGCCGATGCGGACCTCGGAGAACCCGAACGTCGCGGTGTCCGCCGCGACCGCCAGGTCGCAGGCCGCGATGATGCCCGCGCCACCCGCCCGCGCCGGTCCGGCGAGCTTGGCGATGACCGGTTTCGGGCTGGTCCACAGGGTGTTCAGCAGCTCCGGCAGCTCCCGCACCCCCTGATCGTCGGCGCCGGCGGACCGGGACTCCTTGAGGTCCATCCCGGAGCAGAACACCGTCCCGGTGTGGGCGAGCACGATCACCCGCACCGCGTCCTCGGCGAGCGCCGCCGCCAGGTGCTCGCGCAGTTCCCGGCGCAGCTGCGCGGACAGCGCGTTGCGGTTGTGCGGGGAGTCGAGGGTGATCGTCGCGATGCCGGAGGCGGTGCTGCGGTGCACGAGTTCGTCGGCCATGCGCCGCACGCTACCGCCTGCCGCGGGCGTTCCGAGGTGCCGCGACGACCGGTTTCCGCCCCGACGGCCCGTCAGGTCGGCGGGTAGCGGGTGGTCCAGTCGTCGGTGTCCGGCGGGTGGGGGCCGAATTCGAGGCTCGCGTCGTGCGCCAGCTGCTCGATGACGTCGTGCAGCTCCAGCTCGGTCCGCCACCGGTCCGGGATCTTCGCCGCCCCGGACCGGGCGCCGACGAGGCTGCCGCAGACCGCACCGGTGGTGGCCGAGTTGCCGGAGTGGTTGACCGCCAGCGGCAGCGCCGCGTCGATGTCCCCGTCCGCGACGAGCGCCGCGTACAGGCCGATGCCGAGCGCGTCGGCGGCGCTCCACCCGTTGCCGATGCCGCTCTCCAGGTGCCCGGGCGTGGTCTCGGCGGAGGCGGCGTAGCGCACCGCCGCGGACACCTTGCGGGTGACGTCCTGGTGGCCGCGGTGCCCGCTGAGCTCGTCCAGCGCCTCGTCGACGGCGACGGGGAGGGCGCACCCGTCCAGCAGCCGGGACACCAGGAACGCGAGCGTGCCCGCGCTGAGGTAGGCCACCGGGTCGCCGTGGGTGAGCGCGGCGGTGTTCTGCCCGACGCGGAACACCTCGGCCGGGTCGGAGCTCCACAGCGCGGCCGGGACGGCCCGCATCACGGCGGTGCTGCCCTGCGAGTCGCTGACCGGGTGTTCCGGGGTGCCCATCGGCTGCTGGCCCTTGGCGAAGGCGATGAGGGTGCGCATCATGGTGCGCCCCGGGTTGCGGGTCTGGAACAGCGCGCGGTGCCCCACCAGCCAGCCGTCCGGCGCGGGGGTGTGCTTGAGGAATTCGCCGGCGGCGCGGCCCCAGCTGAGGTGCTGGGTGTGCAGCCAGCGCTGGTAGGCGTGCTGGATGTGCCGGGACGGGTCGGCGACCTCGTTGCTGCGGCGGCTCACCCCGGCGCGGATGGTGCCTTCGAGGGAGAACAGCAGCAGCTGGGTGTCGCTGCCGAGCCTGCCCGCGGGATGTCCGGCGGGCACGTAGTTGCGCAGCCCCTGCGGCCCGTGCCGGTCTTGGATCTCGTCCCAGCCGTCACCGGCGATGGGGGTGCCGAGGGCTTCGCCGATGGCGCAGCCGAGCACGGCGCCGAGGAAGCGGTCTCTGGACGCGGCGAGTCTGGGCACGGCGTGCAGGCTCCTTCGCCGATCGGGTTCGCGGGCGGGGGCGCCGACGGGGTAGCGGCGCAGCCATTCCTCGGATTCGTCCGGGTAGGGGCCGAATTCGGCGGCGGCGTCCTCGGCGAGCCGTTCCAGCACGGCGAGCGCGGCCGGTTTCCCCGTGCCGGGTAAGGGGATCGCGGCGGGCCCGTGGGCGGCGCCGAGCAGCTGGCCGCACAGCACCGCCGTGGTGCGGGTGTCGCCGCCGTGGTCGGTGGCGGCGGCGATGGCGGCGGGGAAGTCGTCGGGGCACGCGGCGACGATGCGCAGCGCGGCGGCGAGGGCTTCGGTGCCGGTCCGGCCCGGGCTCATCGCGTCGAGCTGCGCGGCACCGGGCACGAACCCGACGGGGCTGGTGCTGCCGAGGTGCAGGGCGCGGTCGAGCAGCGCGGGCCGGGAATCGGCGGGTTCCCAGGCGGCGAGCGCGCCGTCCAAGGCCGCGGGCAACGGATTTCCGCGCAGCAGCAACGAGATCGCGACGCCGAGCACCCCGGCGGGGCGGTTGCCGTCGGGGTGGCCGTGGGTGAGCGCGGCGAGGTTCGCGGCGGTGCCGAACACCTCGCTGCCGGACCACAGCGCGGCCACCGCGCCCAGCGGGACCGCACCGGCCCCGGCGGCGTGCGCGGAGGCGCGGCCGCCGGCGGCGATGCGGGTCAGCGCGGTCAGCAGCGCCCGGTCCTCGACGGTGTCGCCGTGCAGCTCGCGCTGCTCGACGAGCCAGCCGTCCGGTTCGCCCGCGGGTTCGGCGACGCAGTCCTGCCACGGCACGCCGCGGGTGTGCAACCACCGCTGGAGTCCACTGAGGACGGAAGCGGTGAGGTCGGTGGCGCCGTGCGCGCGCAGCGCGGTGTGCGCGCGGATCACGCCTTCCAGCGCGAACAGCAGCGCCGCGGTGCGTTCGCCGACCCGGCCGGTGGCGGTGTGCTCGGCGCTGGCCGCGCCCAGCAGCATCCCGGCGAACCGGCTCGCCGCGTCCGGCCGGTAACCGGAGGAGTCGGCCAGCCCGGTGGCGGGCACCGGTGGCGCGGGATCGGTGCCGATCCGCTGGCGCAGCGCCGCGAACCACGGCGGCCGGGTCAGCGGCCGGTCGCGCCAGGAACGCCACTTCTCCAGCAACACCCGCTCGTCCGCGTCGGCTGGTCCGGCGGGCAGTGCACCGGATTCCGCGCCGGGCTCCGCGGCGGTCGCGGGCGGCGCGTCCGGCGACCCCGCCCGGCGCCGTTCCCGGAACGCCGCCAGCAACGCCCGTTCCGCCTCGGTGAGCCCGTCGCGAGAATCCTTCACCTGAGCAACGTTACTGCGTGTATCGCCGGGTCCAGTCCGGCGCCGTGCCGTCCGGGGCGAGATCGGTGTCGACCCGCCGGGCATCGGCGACGAGGCGCTGCACGTGATCGGCGAGTTCCAGCTGATCGAGCCACTCCGCCGGGATCTCCGCCGCACCGCGCGCGGCGCCGAGCAGTCCGCCGCACAGCGCCGCGGTGGCCGCGCTGTCCCCGGAGTGGGTGGCGGCGAGCGCGACGGCGTCGGCGAACGAGTCCGGGTGGGTCAGCGCGGCGGCGACCGCGACGCCGAGCGCGGCGGGCGCGTGCCTGCCCGCGCCGAGCTTCTCCAGCGCGGGCACCGGGACCGGGCCGTGCTCGGCGAGCTCCAGCGCGTCGCGCAGCGACCGCACCGTGTTCTCGCTGCCCTCCCAGGCCTTCAGCTCGGTGAGCGTGGTG
Source organism: Saccharopolyspora sp. NPDC047091 (assembly GCF_040643635.1). Classification (NCBI taxonomy): domain Bacteria; kingdom Bacillati; phylum Actinomycetota; class Actinomycetes; order Pseudonocardiales; family Pseudonocardiaceae; genus Saccharopolyspora; species Saccharopolyspora sp. NPDC047091. The sequence continues at coordinate 11,663 of NZ_JBEYUS010000006.1, read as the reverse complement.
TGCACGCTCTCCGCGAGGGTCTGCCCGGAGTTCAGCGCGGCGACCATGCCCGCGACGGCCGCGGCGGGCAGGTAGCCGTCCGGGTGGCCGTGGGTGAGCACGCCGGTGGCGATGCCGAGCTCGACCGCGGTGCCGGGCGCGTCGGCGTGCAGGCCGACGACGGCGCCGCGGGCGGCCGCGGCCGCGCCGGTGGCCTGGTTCGGCGGGGTGCTCGGCGTCGGCAGCGGGCTCTGCCCGTCCCAGGTGGCCAGCGCGGTGACGCCCGCTTCGTCGGGGAAGCGCTGCGCGCCGAACGCGGGCTCCGCGGCGAGTTCCACGGGCCGCAGCGCCGGTTCCACCGGGGCGCCCTGCGCGATCACCCAGTGCTGGAGGGTGCCGCGGACCAGTTCGGCGGGCGTCGGACCCGGCTTGTTCAGTCCCTTGTGGACGGACGAGCGGAGCAGGCCGTCGAGCAGGAACACCGACTGCTGCCCGATCGAGGTGGACCGGCCGCGGCCGCCCAGGTGCTCGGCGAGCTCGCGCACCCCGTCCGGGTTGCGGCGCAGGATCGCCCGCTGCGACAGGAACGTCCACGGAGCGCCCAGCGCGTCACCGGCGAGCACGCCGAGCGCGCATCCGGCGAGCCGGTCCAGGCGATCCAGCTCGGCGGGCACCTCCGCGGGCAGCTCGCCGTCGGCCTCGTTCGCGGCGACCAGCTGCGCGGCGCGCTCGGGGCCGAACGCCTCCTGCAGCAGCTTGTGCAGCCCCTCGGAGAGGTCGTTGGGCGTGTCGTCCTCGCCGTCGCGGAACTTGCGCCACGCGGCGAGCAGCCGAAGCTCCTCGTCGTTGAGGCCGTCGCCGGAATCCTCGTCCGCCGCGGCGGGTTCGGGCGGTGCGGCGGGGACGGCGGCTGCCACCGGTTCGGCTGCCGCCGGTGCCTCGGACGCGGGCTGCTCCGCGGGGACGGCCCGTTCCGCCGCGGGCTGGTCGGCGGCCGGTTCGGGAGCGCTCTCGGCGGGCTCCGGCGCGGATCCGCTCGCCGGGGGTTCGTCGGTGACGGCGGGGATGGGCGCCATCACCATGGTCTGCTCCGCCGCGGTCTCCGGCACCGGTGCGGGCCGGGCGGGCTGGGACTTCGGCTTCGCGGGCGCGCTGCCCGCCGGGTAGCGGCGCAGCCACTCCGGCACCGACGGCGGGTGCTCGCCGAACTCCTCGGTGGCGTCCTGCGCGAGCTGCTCGACGACCTCGCCGAGCTCCACCCGCTGCCGCCAGCTCTCCGGGATCGCGCTCGCCAGGTGCGCGGTGCCCATGATGTTGCCGCAGATGGACGCGGTCGCGTCGCTGTCGCCCGAGTGGTTCGCCGCCAGCACCACCGCATCGGTGTAGGAGAACGGGCGCGCCAGCGCGGCGCACACCGCGATGGCCAGCGCCTGCTCGCCGACCCGGCCGTCGCCGAGCCGGTGCTGGATCTGCTCCGGCGTCGGCGTGCCCTCGGTGGCCAGCTCGATCGCGCGGCGCAGCGCGCTCGTCGTCTCCTCGTGGCCTTCCCAGCCCGACAGCTCGGTCAGCGCGCGGTCCACTGCCTCCGGCAGCGACCGGCCGCCCAGCAGCTGCGCCACGATCACCGCGAGCGCGCCCGCGGGCAGGAAACCGCTCGGGTGCCCGTGGGTCAGCGCGGCCGTGGCCGCACCCACCCGGAACGTCTCGGTCGGGTCGTCGGACCAGAACCCGGCGGGCGCCGCGCGCATCACGCCGCCGCAGCCCTTCGAATCGTTGATCCGGTTCGTCAGGGTGCCCAGCCGAGCGCTCGTCGCGTAGCCGTGCAGCGCCTGCACGCAGGTGGCGCCGGGCGCGCGGCGCACGAACAGGCCCTTCTCCCGGATCAGCCAGCCGTCCGGCGGGGTCGCCGCGATCGGTCCGCCCGCGTCCTTCCAGTCGAAGCCCTGGGTGTGCAGCCAGCGCTGGTAGGCGTGCTGGACCTGCTGCGCCGGATCGGTCTCGCCGTAGAGCCTGCGGCGGATCGAGGCGCGGATGAGGCCGTCGGCGGTGAACAGGGTCAGCTGGGTGTCGTCGCTGATCGACCCGCCGGGGCGGTGCGCGTCGGCGAAGTCGACGACGCCCGCCGCACCGTGTTCGGCGCGGATCTTCTCGATGGAGTCGTCCTCCACCGGGTAGCCGAGCGCGTCGCCCACCGCGCCGCCGAGCAGGCAGCCCAGGATGCGGGCGCCGCGTTCGGTGGCCGGTTCGGCGAGTTCGCGGGTGGTCGCCGGGCGCTGCTTCGCGGCGGGTTGCCGCGCGGTCTGCGGGCCGGTGGCCTGCGCACCGGTCGTCTGCGGACCGGGTGCCTGCCGGCCGGTGGGCTGCGCGGTCGGGCGGGACTTCGGCATGGCGATGCGCTCGGTGAGCGGGGCGGCTGCCGCGGGCCCGCGCTGCGCCGCGTCGGCCGTGCGTTCGGCCTCGGCCGACCCGGCCTCGGCGGCCTTCGACTCGGTGGTCTTCTCCGCAGCGGCCTTCTTCGCGGTGTCCTCGGCTCCGGCGGGCTCGTCCTCGGCGGCGGCCTCGTCCGGCTCGGCGTCGGCGTCGCGGCCGTTCGAGGAGGTCGAGGGCCAGGAACCCATCGTGGGCAGCGGTGCGGCCGGGCGGGCGGTCTGCTCGGCGTCCTCGGCTTCGGGGCTCTGGCCGGCTTCGGGGTTCTGGTCGGACTTCTGCTCCGCCGCCGCGTCCTGCTCGGGCCGTTCCGGAGTCGTCTCCGCGGGCTTCGCGGTCTCCGCCGAGTTCGCGCGGTGTTCGTCCTGCGCGGAAGCCGTGCCCTGCTCGTCCTGAACCGCGGCCGTGCCCTGCTTCTCCTGCGCCGGACCCGCGCTCTGCTCTTCTTGCGCCGAGCCCGCGCTCTGCTCGCGCTCCGCCGATGCCGCGGACTGCTCGGCCGCCGCCGAGGACGCGGACTGCTCGGCGGCACCGGTCGCCGCGTCGTCGTCGGCACCGGATACCGCCGCGGTGCGGCCACCGGGCGCGAGGCCCGCCGGACCGTCCGAAGTGGACTCGGCCGCGCCGTCGCCCGGCTGCTCGTCGCCGGTGCGCGCGGCACCACCCGGGATCGGGAACCTGGCCACCGGAGCGGACTTCTCGGCCGCCTCGTCCCGGATCGCGGGCTGCTCGGTGGTCTTCTCCGCCGCACCCTCCCGGGGCGACCGCGGGAGCTCCGCGGGGAACTCCAGGTCGATCAGGTCCTTCGAAGCCGGGTAGCGCTGCGCCCACGTCTCGTCGGTGCGCGGCTGCGGGCCGAACTCGACCAGCGCGTCCGTGGTCAGCTTCTCGACGAGCTCGCGCTGCTTGAGGTCGCGCAGCCACACCCCGGGCAGCGCGGACGCGCCGTGCCGGGCGCCGACGATCGCACCGCAGATCGCCCCCGTCGTGTCGCTGTCGCCGGAGTGGTTCACCGCCGCCATCACGGCCGGACCGACGCCGTCGTGGCTCAGCGCCGCGCACACCGCGATCGCCAGCGCCTCCTGCCCGGTCCAGCCGGCGCCGAGCAGGTCCTTGAGCTGCTCCGGGGTCGGTGCGCCCTGCGCGGCGAGGTCCTCGGCCACCAGCAGCAGCCGTTCGGTCTGCTGGTGCCCTTCGCACTCGGCGAGCAGTTCGCGGGCCAGCGTCAGCGCGTCCGGCAGCGACTCGCCGCGCAGCAGCCGGTGCACCAGCACCGCCAGCACCCCGGCGGGCAGGTAGCCGCTGGGCTTCGCGCAGGTCAGCGCGGCCCCCGCGGCGGCCAGCCGGAACACCTCGCGCGGGTCCTCGGACCACAGCGCGAACGGCGCGGCGCGCACCACGCCGGTGTTGTCGTCGGAGTCGTTGATCGGTCGCTGGAACGTGCCGGGCCTGCCGTTGGCGGCGAACTCGCGCAGCGCGGTGATGCACTCGGCGTTCGGCGAGCGCACCGCGAACAGGTCGCGTTCGGCGACGAGCCAGCCGGTCGGTTCCGGGTGCCGCTCGGCGAACGGGCCTGCGACGTGCGCCCACGCGTGGCCCTGGGTGTGCAGCCAGCGCTGGTAGGCCAGCTGCACCGCGGGCAGCGGCCCGCCCGTGGCGCCGCCGCGGGTGGCGACGTGCCCGCGGACGAGGCCTTCCAGGGTGAACAGGATCAGCTGGGTGTCGTCGGTGAACTCGCCGGGACGCTCGCCCGCGCGGTCGTAGTCGGTGATGCCGCGCTCGCCGAAGCGGCTGCGGATCTGCTCCACCGGGTAGGTCTCGACGGGTGCGCCGAGCGCGTCCCCGGCCGCGGCGGCCAGCATGCTGCCGAGGAACCGCTGCCCGTGGTCGCTGCTGATCGGGTCCGGCGCCTGCTTGGCGGCTCCGGGGACCTTCGCGGGCTGCGTGACGTCCGCGGCGGGGGACGGCGGTGCGGGCGGGGTCGCGGGAGCGGTGGCGGGGGCCGCGGGTGCGACGGGCGCGGACGGCGCCGCGAAGGAGGCGGGCGGTGCGGGCGTGCTGGGTCCACCGGCGGCCTTGATCAGGTCCTCGCCGGGGATGCGCGCCTTGACCTGGCTGGTCGGGTTGATCTGCAGGTCCATCCCGGTCGGCTTGCGCTCGACGAGCTGCCTGCCGGTCATCCGCTGCCAGCTGGTCCAGTTCGCGGGCAGGTAGCCCTCGGAGGTGAACAGCTGCAGCTGCCGCCTGCCGGATTCGTGGTCCATCGTGAACAGCCCGCTGCCCTGCGGCTGCGCGAACAGGATCAGCTCGGCGTCCAGCAGCGCGGCCAGCAGGGTGGGCGCCTGCGCGTAGCCGGTGGTGGTCAGCTGCAGGGCGCGTTCGACATCGTTGGTCGGCGCGGGCAGCCGTAGCGCGACGGGGGAGGGGCGGTAGTTCGGGTTGGGGGAGAAGTCCTCGGTGAGCTCACCGCGCTCGTCGACCCGGTAGCCGCCGATGAAGCCCCAGGGCGGGACTTCGGAGCTGGGGTCGCTGAAGATCGGATCCACCACGTACAGCCACGTGTTCGGCTGCTTCGCGGCCTGTTCGCGCATGGCCGGCGTGATCACCGGCCGGCTCGGCTGCTGGGTGTTCATCTCCCGCACACGCCCCCGACTTGTCGTTGCACCTTGATCCTTGCCGCCGAGGTTCACTGGCTCACCCGAAAGTGTGGTTCCGCGCCGCGATGCCGCTCGGCTGCGCTGCGACGCGCCGCCGTCGCGTAGTTGATCCGCACTCTCTCATGGCCACTTGGGGTGAAGTTTAGTGTTCCGCCAAAACACCCTGAGTCAGCGATCCCGCTATCGGCCAGAGGTGGGAGGAACGAGGAGGCAGCGGACGAAACGGGCCGCCCGGCGGCGACCGGAGGTCGGGGTTTCCCGTCACCGCCGGGCGTGTGGTGCGCCCGTGTTCGCGGTCGCACGGAACGCATCCTGCCCGCGCGGCCGCGGATTCGGCCGGACTTGTCGGTATTTCGCAAGGACGCCCGGGGACGTTGCGCCGCCCGGTGGTGCGGGCTGCGCCGAACGCGCCCGCGAGCGGGTTCAGGCCGCGCCGGAACCGACCTCGGTGCGGTCGAGCACCTCGCGGTACCGGGTCAGCACGAGCTCGGCGACCGATCCCGCGGCCGCCATCGGAGTCCCGATCAGCGCGTCCGGTGCGTGCGCGCGGGCCGCGTCCACGACCCGATCGGTCAGCAGCCCCGGAGCCAGGAACCAGAAGCCGACGGCGATGCGCCGGGCGCCGCGCTCCCGGAGCCGCGCGATCGCCGCGGGCACGTCCGGTTCGGCGGCGGTGGCGAACGCGGCGACCGCGCCCGCCCAGGAATGCCGCGCCTGCCACCGCTCGGCGACCTGCGCGACCAGCCGGTTCGCCGGAGCGTGCGCCGAGCCGACCCCGGCCAGCACCACCCCGAGCTCCGGGTCGTCGGTGCGCGCACCCGCCTCCCGCAACCGGTCCAGCGCCGCCGACTCCAGCAGCGGATCCGGCCCGAGCACGTCCGCGGTGCGCAGGTCCAGCCCCGGCAGCCGCGCGCCCGCCTCGGCCAGCACCGCGGGCAGGTCCACCTTCGCGTGGAACGCGCTGCCCAGCAGCAGCGGCACCACCACGGCCTCGCGGTGCCCGTCGGCGCGCACCGCCGCGAGCACGTCGCCCACCCGCGGCGCGGACAGGTCCAGGAACGCCGCCCGCACGTCCAGGTCCGGGCGCTCGGCGCGCACCACGTCCAGCAGGGCGTGGACGGTGCGCGCCGAACGCGGATCCCGGCTGCCGTGCGCGACGGCCACCAGCGCGGGTGCCAACCGGATCAGCCCGCGACCGCCGCCGCCAGCGGAGCCAGCGGCAGCCCGATCAGCCCGGCGGCCAGCGTGGTGCCGTCCGCCGGGTCGATCACCAGGAACGAACCGGTGCGCCGCGACGCCGCGTACTCGTCGACCGGCAGCGGCTCCGCGGTGCGCAGCTGCACGCGGCCGATCTCGTTGAGCGCCAGCGAATCCGGGGCGTCCACGCCGACCAGCTCCTGCTCGTCGAAGCGCGCCGACAGCTCGGTCACCATCGCCTGCACGGTGCGGGTGCCGTGCTTGACCAGCACCCGGGCCCCGGGCTGCAACGGCTTCTCCGCCAGCCAGCACACGGTGGCGTCCAGCTCGTCGGTGACCTGCGGCGCCGAGTCCGCGGCGGCGATCAGATCGCCCCGGGACAGGTCCACGTCGTCCTCCAGCAGCAGCGTCACCGAACGCCCTGCCGCCGCCCGCGGTGCCGGGCCGTCCGGGGTGTCCACCTGGGACACCCGGGTGCGGATGCCCGCGGGCAGCACCACGACCTCGTCGCCCTGCGCCACCACGCCCGCGGCGACCTGGCCCGCGTAGCCGCGGTAGTCCGGGTGCTCCGCGGTGCGCGGCCGGATCACGTACTGCACCGGCATCCGGAACGGCGCGTCGAACGGGTCCGGAGCCACCGGCACCGTCTCCAGGTGCTCCAGCAGCGACGGTCCCGAGTACCACGGCGTGTTCGCCGAGCGCTCCACCACGTTGTCGCCGTGCAGCGCCGACACCGGGATGGTGCGCACCGCGTCGTCGGCGTAGCCCAGCGCGCGGGCGTGCCCGGCGAACTCGGCGGCGATCCGCTCGTGCACCGCGGCGTCGAAGTCCACCATGTCGATCTTGTTGATGGCCAGCACCAGCCGCGGCACGCCCAGCAGCGCCAGCACCGCCGCGTGCCTGCGGGTCTGCTCGATGACGCCCTTGCGCGCGTCCACCAGCAGGATCGCCAGCTGCGCGGTGGACGCGCCGGTCACCGTGTTCCGGGTGTACTGCACGTGGCCCGGGGTGTCGGCCAGCACGAAGCTCCGCTGCGGCGTCGCGAAGTACCGGTACGCCACGTCGATCGTGATGCCCTGCTCGCGCTCCGCGCGCAGCCCGTCCACCAGCAGCGACAGGTCCGGGGTCTGCAACCCGCGGTCCGCGCTGGCCCGGTGCACCGCGTCCAGCTGGTCGGCCAGCACCGACTTCGTGTCGTGCAGCAGCCTGCCCACCAGCGTCGACTTGCCGTCGTCCACCGAACCGGCCGTGGCCAGCCGGAGCAGGTCCGTGTGCACCGGCAGCACCACCTCGGCGCCGGAATCCGGTGCGGTGCGGGTCGTGGTCTCGGTCATCAGAAGTAGCCCTCCCGCTTGCGGTCCTCCATCGCGGCCTCCGACATCCGGTCGTCGGCCCGCGTCGCGCCGCGCTCGGTGAGCCGGCTCGCGGCGACCTCCGCGATCACGTCGTCCACCGTGTACGCCTCGGACTCGACCGCGCCGGTGCAGGAACCGTCGCCGACCGTGCGGTACCGCACGACCTTGTCCGCGACGTCCTCGTCCTCGCGCGGCCCGCCCCAGGGGCCCGCGGTCAGCCACATGCCGTCGCGCTGGTACACCTCGCGGCGGTGGGCGTAGTAGATCTCCGGCAGGTCGATCTTCTCGCGCTGGATGTAGCGCCAGATGTCGAGCTCCGTCCAGTTCGACAGCGGGAACACCCGCACGTGCTCCCCCGGGCGGTGCCTGCCGTTGTAGAGGTTCCACAGCTCCGGGCGCTGCCGCCGCGGGTCCCACTGGCCGAAGGCGTTGCGCAGGCTGAAGATGCGCTCCTTGGCCCGCGCCCGCTCCTCGTCCCGCCTGCCGCCGCCGAACACCGCGTCGAACTTGTTCTCCGTGATCCCGTCCAGCAGCGGCGTCGTCTGCAGCGGGTTGCGGATGCCGTCCGGGCGCTCGGCGAGCCTGCCGTCGTCGATGTAGTCCTGCACCGAGGACACCACCAGCCGCAGGTCGTGCTCGGCGACGAGCCGGTCCCGGAACGCGATGACCTCGTCGAAGTTGTGCCCGGTGTCCACGTGCAGCAGCGGGAACGGCACCGGCGCCGGCCGGAACGCCTTGATCGCCAGGTGGACCAGCACCGTCGAGTCCTTGCCCCCGGAGAACAGGATCACCGGGCGGTCGAACTCCCCGGCCACCTCGCGGAAGATGTGGATGGCCTCGGACTCCAAGGCGTCCAAGTTGTCGACCTGCGGAGGTGCCCCCGTGGACACCGGGTCCTGCGGCAGGTCGAGCTGCTGCTCGGCGGTCATACCCATCCTCTCCGGGTGTGCTTGCTCAGTAGGCCTTGCGCGGTGATCAGCCGTGCAGGCCGCATTCGGTCTTCGACGTGCCCGCCCAGCGGCCGCTGCGCGGATCGGCACCCGGCGCGGGCTTCGCCGTGCACGGCGCGCAGCCGATCGACGGGAAACCGGCGGGCACCAGCGGGTTCACCAGCACCCCGTGCCGCTCGATGTAGGAGTCCATCTCCTCGTCGCTCCACGGCGCGATCGGATTGATCTTGACGAGGCCGTTGCGGTCGTCCCAGGTCACGATCGGCGTGCCCGCCCGCGTCGGGGCCTCCACCCGGCGCACCCCGGTCACCCACGCCTCGTAGCGGGCCAGCGTGTTGCGCAGCGGCACCACCTTGCGCAGGAAGCAGCAGCGGCCCGGGTCGCGGTCGTGCAGCTTCGGGCCCTCCGCGGCGTCCTGCTCGGCGACCGACTGCTCCGCCTTCGCCTCCACGATGTTCACGTCGTAGACCTGGGCGACCGCGTCGCGGGTGCCGATCGTCTCGGCGAAGTGGTAGCCGGTCTCCAGGAACAGCACGTCCACTCCCGGCCGCGCCTTCGCCGCCAGGTCCACCAGCACCGCGTCCTGCATGTTCGAGGCGACGATCAGCCCGTCGCCGAAGGTGTCCGCGGCCCAGCGCAGCGCCTCCTCGGCGCTCGCCTCGGCCAGTCGCGGGGCGGCCTCCTCGACCAGCGCCCGCAGCTCCTCGTCGCTGCGGCGCACGCCCAAGCCGGTGGAGAGGTCGGTGATGGTGGTCTCGGCAGTCATGGGATCTCCGTCTCCTCAGCCGCTCGCCAGTCCGACGAGCCGAACGGTGAACACCCGCAGGCACGCCTCGCATTTCCAGGCGCCCGCGGGTTCGGCCTGCGGAACCAGTTCCTCGTCCCCGCAATACGGGCAGTAGAACGGGACCGCCCGGCCCTCCGGGGCGGCCCCGCCTTCCGGTCCGGACGTCACTTGAGCGCGTCCTCCTCGGCCCGCGCCACCCACTGGGCGAAGCGCTCGCCGTCCGAGCGCTCGCCCAGGTAGTGCCGCACCAGGCGCTCCACGTAGTCCCCGAGGTCCGCCGACGTCACCTTGTGCCCGCGGATCTTGCGGCCGAACCCGGCGTCCAGGCCGAGCCCGCCGCCCAGGTGCACCTGGAAGCCCTCCACCTGGTTGCCGTCGTCATCGCGCACCATCTGCCCCTTGAGGCCGATGTCCGCGGTCTGGGTGCGGGCGCACGCGTTCGGGCAGCCGTTCAGGTTGATCGTCACCGGGTCCCGGACGTCGCCCTGCACGTCCGCCAGCCGCTGCTCCAGATCACCGATCAGGTCGATGGCGCGCTGCTTGGTCTCCACGATCGCGAGCTTGCAGAACTCGATGCCGGTGCAGGCCATCACGTTCCGCCGCCACGGCGTCGGCGAGCTGTGCAACCCCAGCCCGGCCAGATCGGACACCAGGCCTTCGACCTGCTGCTGCGGCACGTCCAGCACCAGCAGGTTCTGCTCCACCGTGGTGCGCACCCGGGACGAACCGACGCGCTCCGCCGCCTTCGCGATCTCCACCAGGGTCGAACCGCTGACCCGGCCGGCCTGCGACTTCACGCCCACGTAGAAGTTGCCGTCGACCTGCGGGTTCACCCCGAGGTGATCGCGGTGCCCGCTCGGCGTCTCCGGCTTCGGGCCGTCGATCAGCTTCCGGCCCAGGTACTCGTCCTCGATCACCTGCCGCGTCTTCTCCGCGCCCCAGTCGTCCACCAGGAACTTCAACCGGGCCCGGTGCCGCAGCCTGCGGTAGCCGTAGTCGCGGAACAAGCAGGTCACCGCATGCCAGACCTCGGCGGCCTCCTCGATCGGCACCCAGGCGCCGAGCCGCACCGCCAGCTTCGGGTTCGTCGACAGCCCGCCGCCGACCCACAGATCGAAACCGGGACCGTGCTCCGGGTGCACCACGCCGACCAGCGAGATGTCGTTGATCTCCGGGACCGTGTCCCAGCGCGGCGAACCGCTGATCGCCGTCTTGAACTTCCGCGGCAGGTTCGACAGCGACTTGTCGCCGATGTAGCGCTCGGTGATCTCCTTGATCGCCGGGGTCGCGTCGATGATCTCGTCCGCGGCCACCCCGGCCACCGGCGAACCCAGCAGCACGCGCGGGCAGTCCCCGCACGCCTCCGTCGTGTAGAGGCCCACCGCCTCCAGCTTCTCCCAGATCGTGGGCACGTCCTCGACCCGGATCCAGTGCAGCTGGATGTTCTGCCGGTCGGTGATGTCGGCGGTGTCGCGGGCGTAGGTCTGCGAGATCTCGCCGATCACCCGCAGCTGCTCCGTGGTCAGCGCTCCGCCGTCCACCCGCACCCGCATCATGAAGTAGGAGGCGTCGAGCTCCTCCGGCTCGATGGTGCCCGTGCGCGCGCCCGGAATCCCCTCGGCGCGCTGCGTGTACAGGCCCCACCAGCGGAACCGGCCGCGCAGGTCGGCCGGATCGATCGACGCGAAACCGCCGTGCTGGTAGATCGTCTCGATGCGGTGGCGGACGTTGAGCGGGTTGTCGTCCTTCTTCGAGCGCTCGTTGGCGTTCAACGGCTCCCGGTAGCCGAGCGCCCACTGCCCCTCACCACGCGTCTTGCCCTTGCGGGCGGGGGTGCGGCGCTCGGTGCGGCTCTGAGCTTCCGTCGGGGGGACCATGGCCCGACCTCCGTGGTGGTGGCTGGTGGCGCTCAGGACCACACCGCGCGGAGCCCACGGGAACAGGGGCGCTCGCAGTCGGCGTGCTCCCGGCGCCGACTGGACAGTTCGGAACGCAGCGGCGGGATCAGCCGGTGGAACGGCACAGCGCGCTGGAGACCCGTCGCAGATCCACGTAGCGACGGGCGACCAGCAGCAGCTTCGCAGGCGCACCCATGACGGCCAGCGTGCCACGCGTCCACCCTGTGGTCCAACATCAACCGAATACTGAGACGTGGGTCAAAAAGGGTTGTCCGGGGAGCCTTGCTGAGCGGGTCGGGTGGCGGAACCTCAGCGGCGTCCTCGCTGCGGGATCGATTTCACCGGTGGCTCCGCCACAGGAGAAATCGCTGTCCTCGCGAGGAGGCCGCTGAGGACCCGCGGGTGGTCCTGTT